>CAYJFO010000049.1:9164-12659 GCA_964369645.1 uncultured Oscillospiraceae bacterium
AACAAAATATTCACTTGCTGCCCTTCCTAAATTATTGCTGTATTTTGTTTGTTCCAAATAGAAACTTCATTTCTCGTCATATAGTATATTTTTCAATCAAAAAAGATTTATTGTTTTTTCATATCCTCAAAAAACCATTCAAGATAATCTTTCAACCCTTGTTCAAGTTCCACAGTCGGCGAAAACCTAAGTTCCTTTTGAACCTTATCGATGTTTGCTTTACAGTGGAGCACGTCGGCCGGGCGTGTCGGAAGATATTCTATACCAACATCTTTCCCGCTAATCTCAATCATCATGTTAGCTAGTGTATTTATTGTTATGCTAGTTGCAGAACCAACGTTATAAACCCCGCTTTTTTCCGCTTTTTCCGCCGCTATTATGTTAGCCCTAGCAACATCAATTACGTTTAAAAAGTCTCTCGTTTGAAGCCCATCTCCGTATATGCCTATTTTTTTTCCCTCTGCTATTCTTTTTGCAAAGATAGGGATAACGTTTCCGTATAGGTCAAACCGTTGATTTTTGCCGTATATGTTGAAATATCTCAAACAAACCCCAACAATATCATATATTCCGGAATATGCCAAAATCATCTTTTCTGCCGCAAGTTTAGAAACTCCATACGGACTATCAGCGTTTTGAGGATGGTCTTCGTCGATAGTTGGGGTTAAAAGTTCCCCAAAAATAGCGGCAGAAGACGCATACACTATTTTTTTTACTTTGTTTTTCCTCATCCCCTCGAGAATGTTGACCGTTCCAATAAGGTTAATCTCGCTATCTTTCACCGGTTCGTCAAGTGACTTTTGACGACCGACCGACGCCGCAAAATGAAAAACCACGTCTTTTCCTTTAAGCGCATTTTCAACCACCTGCTTGTCGGTTATGTCGCCTTGAATAAACTCGACACCAAGGTTTTCAACATTCTCTTTGTAACCAGAACTTAAATTATCTAAAATAGTTACTTTGTGATTTTGTTCTAATAGTTGTTTTGTAAGATTTGATCCAATAAATCCGGCCCCACCTGTTATTAATGCTTTCATTTTAATCTTCCAACCCTTTCTTGATCATACTATTATCTTTTAATAAACATCGAATATGCAATCTTTAACGTCTGTAAAAAACCTTTTGTTCTAAGCGCTAAAAGTCCGTTTGTGAATAGATCGTTAATCTTGACAAAAGGATTTTTTCTAAGCTCTGTCGCTTCAACACAGACTTTATTGTATTCGCTTAAAAGCGATTTTACGTCGGATGGTGAAAAAGACATGTTTGATTGAAACATATCGATTTTCTCATTAAACTCGTGTATGTTTGAATTTCTTGCAAGTTCTATAAGGTCTTGCCACCTTTTGTATATCTTTTCTATAGAATATCTTTTGGCGTTTAAAACGGCATTTTCTCTAAACTTCAACATAACTTGTTCATCACTTAAAAGCAAAACAATCTTTTCCGAAAGCTTTTGCATGTCGTTTTTTTCAACTATAAATCCATTCTCTTTGTCCCAAATAATATCCTCAAGACCCGGAATCTCGGTTATAACCGACGGTACACCGAACGCTGCCGCTTCGAGAAGAACCATTGGGAACCCTTCGGAAACAGATGTCAACAAAAATACATCAGAACTTGCGTAATACTTCTTAACATCATTTGTTTTTTTTATCTTTATGACCGAGTTTTCGGGTATATTAAACCGATTTAGAAGTTCATTTATACTGTACTTTTCGCCCGTCTCGATAAACTCTATCGTTTTATCAAAATCCTCTGCCCCCACAAGGGTTAGCGTCGCTTTAGGAATTTGTTTTAACACAAGAGAAAACGTCTCAATAATTATGTCGACTCGTTTAATTTGATCGCAAAGCCGACCAACTGCAACTATATTTTTTGAAAAAGGTTTTGTTTTAAGCTCAGTTTCAGAAATTGGTTGGAATGTTGTTGGATTTGGCATTATAATTCCGTTGTCGTTAAAACAGCGATATGTCTTTTCGCCAAATGACGTAAGAAACGACACCGCCAAAACATTTTTTAAGCTGTTTATCCTGTCTGTTCCGTAGTTGTAGTATGGGTTGTCGAACGGATAAAAATAGTATTCATGGTTCATAACCAAAACCTTTATATCCTCTTTTAACATCCTCTTATACCATTGCAAAAATGGTGGCGCAATTCCGCTTTGGCCAATTACAACCTCGATGTTGTTTTGATTAATATAATCAATTAAAAATTGTTCTTTATCTTTTTTGTTCGCAACCGAAAAGATTTTGACACTGTTTGAGATTTCAAAACCTGGGTCGCCTATCTCAAACAAAACCGCAACCGAAACTTCATAGTCTTTTACAAGTTCGTTACAGATACTGCAAAGCGCCCTTTCGACCCCTCCGGTTATCCATGATATGTTAATAATTAAAATTGACGGTTTTTTTTGCATAGCTTCTTTTTTCCGTTTCACGTCATTATTTTACAAAAAGACGCTGGCCGTCTTGTTTGAATAACTATATTATTATACATTAAAGGGGTTTAATTTACAACTTTAAGTCGACAGTTTTTATTTTACGAACTGTATATTGTATATTTAAACTAAAAGACATTTCAGCGTTTCCAAAAACAAGCAATTTCGACAAATTTATGAAATATGTATAAATAGACATAATTTTTATGTTATAATATAACCAACAAAGATCACACAAACCTTGAAAGTTTTAAATTTAAATTATGACTTTAGAAAATATATTAAAAATCAAATCAAACGAGATTACAAACATTAACATGATAAAACAACCTTCTACTAAAAACACATCTAAGCTTCCAAAAATTTTAAGCGTCATATCGTTTATCTTAACTATCGTTATCGTCTCGGTTTCAGTTTATGGATATTTTGCCGGTTGGTTCGATAGCCTAGAGGACATACAAAACGCCATTTCAGGCCTTGGAGTTTTTGCGCCAGTTGTTTTTATATTGCTCCAAATTCTTCAAGTTACCGTTCCGATTATTCCAAATCCAGTGGTGTCGGTTGCCGGCGTTGCCATGTTTGGGCCTTTTTTAGGATTCCTATACAACTATATTGGTGCTTGCGCCGGGTCGATGATAGCTTTTTATATAGCAAAGATATTTGGACCAAAAGTTTTGCCAAAACTTTTCTCTCAAAAAGTTATCGACCGTTATTCCAACTACACCAAAAAAAGCAAGGCTTTAATTCCGCTTTTAACTATAGCAATAGCGCTTCCCGTCGTACCGGATGATTTTCTTTGTTATCTTGCCGGAACAACGCACATTAAAGGTCGGCACTTTTTTTATATAACCCTTTTTGGTCGCGCCATAACCATTTCACTATTCAGCATATTTTTCGGTTATTTCTATAACCAACTTGCAACTATTATTTAAGGAAAAACTAAATGAAAAAAGTAAATGAATTTTTAACCGTCATCGGAGACCTTCTCGAACACCCACTTGTCCAAGAGATGGGCGACATGTCCCAACACACCGACGACACGCCGCTACTTCAACATC
>CAYJFO010000050.1:0-12602 GCA_964369645.1 uncultured Oscillospiraceae bacterium
AACTAAAACTAAAAAGCATATTACACTAATTACAGCAGATACAATATAATAAATATCTCCCTTTACCTCTAAACCATAAACGTTAATATACATTTTTCCGGAAGTGTCTGCAAATTCTACATCATATACAAATACGCTTTCTTGGCTCAGTCCATCAACCACAGATTGTGTCAAATGCTGATTTTCGATAAATATCACTTGATAGGTGGGCAAACTATCAAAACCCATTTCATCTGCTTGTGAAAATGTCATGTTGCCATTCTCAATTTGCTCAATTATATCCCCTGCAATAGCATCACTTTCTAAACGAATTTGATCTTGTTTTTGAGTGTTTTTAAAATCAATATATGTTTGTGTAAGAGTAGCTAGCAATACAAAAATCAATAAACTTACGAACGCAGAAAAAGCTATCTTAACAAAAAACGACACATAAAGTGACGTCGCTATTTTTTTAATCCACACGATAGCCACTCCCCCAAACTGTCTTAATATATTTGGGATTGGTTATATCATCCTCAATTTTATTTCTAAGGTTTCTGATATGAACCGATACTGTGCTTTCTGCATTTAACACACTTTCCTCGCCCCATACATTTGAATAAATTTGTTCTAGGCTAAAAACTCTTTTTCTATTGTTTAAAAGAAGTTCTAAAATTGCAAATTCAAGTTTTGTAAGTTTAACAGCTTCATTATTTTTCATAACAGTTTTCCCAGCAAGGTTAACTGTTAAATTACCTATTATAATTTCATCAGCATTTTGTTTGTTTGCTGTATAAGTTCTGTATCTTCTGATATGTGCTTTAACACGAGATGTAAGGTCAATAGGATTAAAAGGTTTTGTGATATAATCATCAGCACCAGAAGTAAAACCTGTGTATTTATCCATATCTTCGCCTTTTGCAGTTAAAAAGATGATAGGAGTGTTGAAATTCTTTCTGATTTCTAAACAAGCATCTATGCCATTCATCTTAGGCATCATAATGTCGAGCAAAACAAGGTCAAACGTGTCGTCAATTAAAGATAAAGCTTCCATTCCGTTTTGGGCTTCTACCAATTCATAGTTCTCGTTATCCAAGTAAAGTTTAATAAGACCTCTTATGTCTTTTTCATCATCAACAATCAATATCTTCACGGGCTACCTCCTAAATATTATACCTGTATTGTACAACTATATTACATAAAATAAAAGTTTCATTTAGGAAAGTTTAAAGAAAGATGAAAGAAAAACGCATGTTCATGTATTCAGACGAAATCAAAACAAACTATACTTTGTCAAAACTACTTACGCTTTTTATCGGTAATTAACAATACACAACATAAAAAGCAATAACTACTCTTAAATTTTAAATTAGCCGAGAGCATATTATGGTGCAAAAATTGAAAAACAAATTACAAACTAAAGATTTAATTTTAGCGAGTGTCTTTATAGCATCATATTATGTGGCATTACTAATCGCGGTAATGACGGTAGGGTTTATACCAATTAACCAAATGATATAGGCGACTGCAGCTTTTTCAACAACGTCATTACACTTATAGCTGCTAGCAAACTTGATTTTGCGTTGTTGGGCGAAGGCTTCGCCATAACTTCAACTGTTGCTTCGCCAAAATCTCCACTCATACTTATGGTGTGACGGTTTCTGTCCATTGCCGGGTCGCTTATAACTTTGCAATCCAAATTTTCCACACCGACCGAGGCAACCCCCACTGCAACAGCAACGTTCACGTTTTGTGGAAAACCTACGATTGCTTCACATGCATTACCATGAAATATCTCTTCGACTGTATTATATGACAATGTTTTACCCTCAAGGTGTGGTGCATTATCAAGTGATTTTGGATTTTTGCGCGTTGTGATACACACTTTTATATCACCGCCACCCATCATTGTTGCGGCAAGCAAGTCAAATCCGCCCGCTGCACCCGACGGTATATGAATCTTTGCACCTGAAGATTGCGCTATTTCACACACAGATGAATAGAACTCGCTGTCTGCAAGTGCGCCCACTGAAAGAGCTATTAACGAAATTCCAGCGCCCAATACATGCGGAGCAATTTCTTTAACGGTACTAACCGTAGATGCCTCGACCACATAGTCGGGCTTTGCATCCAAAATATCTTGCAACGAGGACGCAACCTTACACGAATGTTCGTCAGCAATTTTTTGTGCACATGGCGCATATGTATCAAGCGCCCATTCAAGTGTATATGCACCGCATTCACCCGAAACAATCTTGCTTGCTATCATCGAACCTAAATTTCCACAACCTACCAAAGCAACCTTTTTCATGACCATAATTCCCCATCTTTCTAATATTTATGTACTTTGTGTTTACCAAAACACATATTTCTCTAATTATATTGTACAACTTTTTTTGTAAGCTTTCAACTTTTTTTTGAAAAAAATCTTGACATTGTATATATATCCATTGTACCATGTATATAGAAAACCGAATAATGATTGTTTTTTCATTTTTTTCGAAAGGGCATTTATGAACATTATCGAATCACTTCTTCCTATATTGGAACCTATTGTGGATGGTCTCGGCCGTCATTTTGGCGAGAATTGCGAAATTATTATACACGACTATTCAAAACCATTTGATTCAACCGTAGTAGCTATTGCAAACGGTGAGCTCACTGGGCGTAGCGTGGGCAGTGGCGGCACCAACATCGGGCTGAAGCTGTTAAGTGGACTTGAAAATGAAGATGGTAGATATAATTATACGACACAAACAACGAACGGAAAAATTTTTCGCTCTAGCACAATCTATATAAAAGATGAAAACGGAAAACCCGTTGGCTCTTTTTGTTTAAATCTTGATGTAACCGACCTGTTGCAGGCGAACAGCATTTTAAAAAAGTTTATTAATTTATCGAACGACTCAGAGCAGGAAAGCTTGATTCCAACAATTACAACAAATGTAGATGATATGTTACACACAATGATATTAGACTCTATATCAAGTGTTGGCGTGCCTGTTTCCGCAATGACGAGGGAACAAAAAATGCAGGGAATTTTGCACCTTTCAAAACGCGGTGCACTGCGTATAAAAAACTCAGCAAACATCATTGCAACATATTACGATGTATCAAAATACACTGTGTACAACTATATGAACGAAAACAGTGCTCAAAATTTAGCCGAAGGCAAAGACTCGATTTAACCTTAAATGTTATAAAGGAGATCATGTTATGTTGAATCAAGAGCTAATTCAAAAAGAATATGGATATCTTGAAGATGCCGTGTTTTTAAATGTATCCTCTGTGGTGATGCCACCCATGCGCGTTCGCACAGCATATCGCAATTTTATGGACGATTATATCGAGAATTTCGGGTCTGACATAGTACCCAAAGCGTGGGGCATTATATCAAATACGCGAACAAAGCTAGCTTCGCTTATTCATGCGGACCACGACCACGAGATTGGGTTTGTTAAAAACACCAGCGAAGGAATCTCAATCATAGCCAACGGATTTCCTTTTAAACCCGGCGACAATGTTGTGATTGCCGACCAAGAACATCAATCTATTCTTTTTCCATGGATTAATATGCACCAACAAAAAGGAATTGAACTACACATTGTTAAATCGGTTGACGGTGAAATTCCTTTCGAAAGCATAATTCAAGCTATCGACGACAAAACACGAATCGTTGCAGTTTCCTCTGCACAGTTTTCTACAGGATTTGCAGTTGATCTTCGTGCAGTCGGGGCAGAATGCAAACGTCGCGGCATTGTGTTTGTTGTTGACGGTATACAAACATTGGGTCGTTTCGACGTAAACGTAAAAGAATGCAACATCGATTATATGGCGGCAGGCAGCAACAAAGGTTTACTTGGTACATTGGGCACAGGTTTTGTCTATTGCTCAGACCGCATAGTTAAAGACATCACCCCAACCTATGCCGGATATCAAAGTGTTGTCAGTCACGTTTCCCCGCCATCGATAACAACCGATTTCGAGCAACTTTCGTGGTATCCCCATGCAAGACGTTTTGAATCCGGAAACCAAAGTTACAACTGCATTCTTGCGATTTGCAAAGGTGTGGAACTTATATTGGAACTTGGAATTGAAAATATCGAAAAACATGTTCGCTCGCTTGAAAAAACATTGCGTGAAAAAATTTCTGATTTGAAGCTTCACGTTGTTCAGGCGAAAAACCCTGAAAATTGGGGTGGAATAGTGTGCGTATACTATCCACCAGAACACGAAGCCGACGTCGTTCGAATTCTTGGTAAACATAAAATACACGCCACAATGCGAGGTGGTTATATGCGCTTTGGGCTTCATTTTTACAACACAGAACAGCAGATGTCTATTCTTTCAAAAGCTTTGCATGAAATCGATTCTCTTTAAGCGATCTTAATTCTATCATATATGCGGATTTTTATTTTCGCTGTAATGATGGTATGGATATATAAAAAATGAAAGAGGTATAATAAGGTGAAATTTTTTCAAGCGTACAAAAAAATCCCATTGTTGACAAAATTGTTGGTAGCCATGGTTATCGGTGCTATTCTTGGCGCGATATTTGGCAGCGAAATCGAGGTTATTCGTCCGTTTGGTACCGTTTTCTTAAATCTTTTGAAAATGGCCGCACTTCCGCTGATTATTGTTAACTTGATTTCAGGCATCTCCTCACTAGACGACCCGAAAATTTTTGGACGTGTCGGTTTGAAGATTATGTTGTTCTACTTCTTCACGACTGTTGTTGCAATCTGCATCGGGCTTTTCACAGGCTATATGTTCCAACCTGGGGTGGGCTTCACCCTTGAAGGAGCATACGAAGGAACAATTGCAACGATTCCTTCTTTCAGCGAAACAATCATAGGTTTGTTACCCAGCAACATCTTTGCCGCTCTAAACGAAGGACGCTTTGACCAAATCGTTGTGTTCTCTGCAATCGTTGGAATTGCAATTCTTTTCCTTAAAACAGAGGAAAAAACGAAACTACAAAAAGGTTTTGCAATGCTCGCTAGCCTTTTCAACAAAATCATCGGCGGCATTATGTTATATGCACCAATCGGAATTTGTGCTTTAATGGCATCTACTGTTGGTAAATACGGAAGCCAGCTTGGTGGTTTCCTTGCAAAATATCTTGGAGCTTCATACACAGCAATTCTGGTTCAAATTGTTGTATATTCTATTCTTCTCGTTATATTCACTCGTAACAATCCCTTTTCTTTTTTCCGCAAAGCTTCGCCACTCATGATAACAGCGCTTGGAACATCTTCCAGCCTTGCATGTGTGCCCGTCAGCCTTAACTGTGCAGACGATTTGGGCGTTCCCCGCTCAATATCAAGTTTCACCCTTCCCCTTGGTTCACAAATTAACAAAGACGGAAACGGCATGATGCTTGCAATCACCTTCCTGTTTGCTTCACAAGCAATCGGCGCACCATTGTCGCTTGGTATACTTATTCAAGTTATTCTTATCTCTCTAATCCTTACAACTGGTGCGGGCGGCGTTCCGGGCGGCGGCATCGTCACAATTGCTATAGTTATTGATGCTTTTGGCTTACCTCTTGAAGTGGTTGGAATTATTTCGGGTATCTTCGCTCTTATCGACATGGGTTACACTATGATGAACTGCTTGGGCGACTTGGTTGGAACTATGATTGTCAACCACACCGAAAAGAAGAAATTGAAAGCTACTGCTGAATAAATCAGTTTAAGTTGTCTGCGGTGAGATGACAATTTAACAGATTTATACGCTGCTATCTTTTAGTTTATACAAAGTTTCTCCAAAACAACAGGCAAACTCTTTTGCAACAAAACAACCTCTTTTAAAAGAGGTTGTTTTGCTATATTACTCTATATATACATATTTAAATAGCTTTTCCATAATCCTTAAATAAATTTCGCTTAGTCCTATAAAATTATCTACAGTTGAATTATCCAAAAATTCAACCAGAAATATTTTTAATATCACGAATTTTTTCCAAACAACAAGTTTTATAAGAATAATTTTATTATGATAGCTTTTGTAAACCTAGGATTTTCCCACATCTTTAGAAAATATTAAAATATTATAATTTATAATCTTTGCTTTTACTATGTAATCCCCTTATTTTCATTATTCTTTAGAAATAGCGAGCAATTTTTTTACTGTATTAGAATTTCTGATTGTAATTTTCTTATATGAAGATGTTCCTGCAATCTTTGCCCACCTAGTTTTAGAAAAAGTATTTTTTGGCGCAGTCCAAAATATCAAATTTTTATATTTGTGGACTTTCTCAAATTCAGGCTTTGCGTTTCCTACATCTAGGATCACTTCATCAGCAGTAGCGGGAGGTATAACAAATATGGCGTTATTCTTGTCTTCTTTATTCGCATCCCACCATTCAGGAGCATGCATTAACATATCTTCTAGCTCATCGCTTGACACAACTGTAACAGAAATGTCCAAATCAAAGTTCTGCATTATTATGCTTTCACATTGTACTTTAATATCAATAACATTTTTACTGTTACTTTTAAAAATTACATTTCCGCTATTTATATAAGTTCTTACTTCTAGTAATCCTATATCTTCAAATGCAATTTTTAATAGTGGCATTGAAATCTTATTTTTCCCGCCTACATTTATCCCACGCAAAAGCGCAATGTATTTTCTCATTTAAGCTCTCCGTTTATATAATATAAATTCCTTAATATTTTAACCGACTTTTCTTTCTTCAAGATTTACAAAACAGTCATCGTTGTTAATACTATACATCTCAAAAGCAAATAAATCAATATTATAAATATTAAGACATTTTACTATTTTGGAAAAAGCAGAAACAATATTACTTGTTGTGTCCTTAATCGCTGTTGATAGATAAATAATCTCTTGACAGACGATTTATTCAATTTTCGCAAAGTATGCATAAAAAAGCGAACTGTTTTTAAAAAATCGACAGTTCGCTTTTTTACGCTCTATATTACTTTGTTTATTGCTTAAACTAAATTATCTGTTGCTCTAGCCACTCAAGGGTACATTCAAGCATGTGTTTACCCGTTTGTTCGCTCGCTTCGGTTGCGGACAACGAAAACCATTCGGTATTTTTTGAGCAGCGTTCAAGGTCAACACATTGTGGATTTGTTGCCATCATGAGTGACGTCTCCCATTTTCCCGCGTGGTCGAAACCTCCGCATTTTTCTTGAGCTTTTGCTCCGATTAGCGGAATTACTTTAATATAGGAAAAGGGGTCATCCTGTGAACTCAAGTTCTCATAATAATCTTTAAAATCATTGCTCCCCCACCATCCAAGACCGTGTTTTTCCTCCATATATTCCATAATAGTTTTTTTCGCCGCCCTGTGGCACGCAATCGTCATAGGCATAAGCCCCGCCGCTTCCGTTTGATGATGAGGAATAAGATAGAGGTTTTTTATGCCGCTTTTTATCATCGACTTTACAATAGCATAGATATAATCGGCGTATACATCCTCATCAACATGGATATGTCCCGGCCTCGGTTCGCAAACCGCATAGCTTGCGACACCATACCAAATAGGAGGACAAACGACTATCTCTTTTTTCATCTTTTCGAGAGCTCCAGTTATTACCATGGTATCTGTTCCAACGGAAAGATGATGTGCGTGATATTCAAGCGTTCCTATCGGAATGATGAAAGGAACTTTTCTGTTTGCCGCATCTTGTATTTGTTCATAGAACATTTCGGTTAGCAACATCTTTTAAATACTCCTGTTAAAAAACTAGTTCGATAAGCTGTTCAGGTACTTCTGCGGAAAGGATTCTAGGTCCGCTTTCGGTTACCGCTATACCTTTTTCCCAACGCACTCCGAACGTGTCGGTCGAGATGTATGTATCAATCTGGAAGCACATGTTGTTTTGAAGGTTGTAGTTAGAGATTGTTTCACACCACGGTGCTTCAACTTCAATGAGTCCGGTTCCGTGTAAAGGACCATAGACAAAATTATCTTTAAAACCGTTGTCACAATAGAATTTATAGAAATCTTTTGCGATATCGCTCGCTAGAACTCCTGTTTTAATCTGTTTTTGCGTCCAGATATGAGCTTCTCTTCCGAACATTACGATCTCTTT
The DNA here is from genome assembly GCA_964369645.1 of uncultured Oscillospiraceae bacterium. Classification (GTDB taxonomy): domain Bacteria; phylum Bacillota; class Clostridia; order Oscillospirales; family Ruminococcaceae; genus CAYJAY01. Next base: position 8,052 of record CAYJFO010000050.1, read on the forward strand.
TCTTCTGTCATCAAGCTTTCCAAGAGCTATAGGATATCCAATTGCTGCGGAATATCCATCGATCTTTGCCGAAAGGTTAAGTTGGACTATGTCGCCTTTTTGGAACTCTCTGTACGACGAACGCGAAATTGCGTGTCTTGTTGAAGCTTCCGAGAAAACATACATCGGCAAACCTTCATACTCTGCGCCATGTTCATAGACAACTCTTTGAGCAACACCAACCATCTGAAGTTCTGTCATTCCGGGGCGTATCTCTTTTATAACCTGCTCTGTCGCAAGCTGTGCAATTCTGTAGCCTTCGATGAGGCATTGAATTTCGGCTTCAGATTTAATCTTGCGAAGTTCAACCATGATATGTGTCGAATCTACTATCTCGGCTTCGGGGAACGCGTCTTTAATCGCATTAAATATCGTCACCGATGTATCAAGATACGAGGCCACACCTATACGAAGTTTTTTTCCGGTTACACCAATTGCTTTGAAAACATCATGGTATGTGTCTGCTTGCAGTTCGGGATATGCGGGGTCTGCACCCTCTCTATATGCTTTTAAAACAAACAGTTTGTCAAGTTTATTGCGGTCGCTTCCGAACTCTCTCGACTCGGGGCCTACCATAAGTGCTGCGTCCCCAGCTGCGGATATCGCAACGCCGCATCTTTCAAACAACGGCCAAAAGCCCGAAAAATATCTTGCGTTTGCATAGTCCGATTCGTTCGAGTTAACAATCAAAACGTCAAGGCCTTCTCTCATAATAAGGGTCGCAGCTTTTTTAACTCTTTCTTTGTACTCATGATCGGGTATAAATATTTTACCGGTATTCATATTTGCTCTCCTTTATATTATATTTATTATACTACATTAATTAGTCTACTTTTATAAAAGCTTAAAATTTTGTTATTCGCAATAACCCGGAGTTGTGTAAAAACTAACCGGTCTAGGTTCTGCTCTTCCGTATTGGGCAACTATCGGAACGTTACTTTCCAACATTATAGCATATTGTTCCCCAACCGTAGGCAACACTCCGTCAAAATCCTCCGTTGTCCTAAGGCATCTTACACGATTTCCCAAAACCTCTACAGAAATTCCTTTTAACGGCTGTTTGTCGCTATACAAAAAAGTTACATTAACGTTTGCTGTTTTTTCTGTGGTGTTAACTATTATGACAGATTCATGTCCCGGTATCTCGTTTTCGCCGACAGGCGGAAGTTCTGTATCGGGAAAAATCCATACTTTTTTTCCGTACTCCATATAACTTTCTCCTATTCTTTCGATCTTGAATACATATCTATCAAAACAACGATTATAAGGATTACGCCCTTAACTATCCATTGCCAGTAGCTATCGATACCCAAAAGAACCATGATGTTTGTAATAACTTGTAGGAACAACGCACCGATTACTATTCCAAAAATTCTTCCGCGTCCTCCTGTCAGCGCCGTACCACCGAGTACGCACACCGTCATAACATCGAAAACCATGTTGTCGCCAAGCGTAACGTTTCCGGAAAGGGTTTTTGAAGTTAGCCCCAACGCACCTATCATCGTCAACAATCCACAAACGATAAATGCAAGTATCTTGATAAAGTTAATATTTAATCCCGAAAGTTTTGCCGCTTCTTTGTTTCCGCCAACGGCAAAGAAACTTCTTCCGAGCTCTGTTTGTTTTGTGAAGATATGTAGTATTATTGCAACCACAACCATCAAAACAACCGCATACGGCACAACATCTGCTATTTTACCGAGCGCCAATTGACCAAAACCTTCTGCAAGTCCCGAAATCGGAAGCCCGTCGGAATATAGATAGTTTATACCGGTCATTATATTCATGACAGTAAGTGTTGCTATAAACGATGGCATCTTTCCGTATACTACCAACACGCCATTTGCAATTCCTATCAAGATGACTATTGCAATAAGTATCAAGATAGCAACCCCTATCGGAACATTATATTTCACCGTAAGACCGGCAAAGAATATTGAAACTGTTCCAATCGTTGCCGAAATCGACATATCCATCTCGCCGACAAGAATTACGAAAAACTCGCCCATTGCTATGATAGCTAGAAATGACGCTTGCCTTAAAATGTTAAAGATGTTTTGTTCTGTCCTAAAGTTTGGATGTAAGCAACATACCAAAAACAAAGCCACAAACAAAAACACAATCATCCATTCGTTTAATACAGACGCAAAACCGCCCGAATATCTTTTTGTTTTTAATTTATATCCGTTCATATCTTTTCTACCCCCAGTAAGCTGTTGATAATTACCTCCTGTGTTTTTCTTTCGCCTTCGACCTCGTCTTTTAGTTGTCCTTCATACATAATGTATACCCTGTTGCAAAGACCTATAAGCTCGTCCATCTCGGGTGAAACTAAAATTATTCCTTTTCCTTGTTTCGCTAGTTCAGTTATTATGGTATAGATTTCATACTTTGCTCCAACATCGACCCCTCGTGTCGGCTCATCTAGCAAAAACAAATCGGTTTCACGCAGCAACCACTTCGCTATTACCACCTTTTGTTGGTTGCCTCCCGAAAGCTTGCTTATACTTTGCCAAATAGATGAATATTTTGTCTTCATCTTTTCGTTTATATCGTATGCTGCATTAAGTTCTTTTTTGTTATCTTGGAAAACTTTCCATTTCTTAAACTTGTGCAACGAGGCAATCGTTGAGTTGTCTTTAATGCTAAAACTTGTGTTAAGCCCCAGTGCCCTTCTTTCATCCGGAACAAGGCCCATTCCCCTTGTTATAGATTGATATGGTCTTTTGTAGATTTTGCTTATACCTTTATAAACAACCTCTCCAGAAACTATTTTATGATTACCATATATGGCTTGAATAAGTTCTGTCTTGCCAGCACCGAGAAGACCAGCAATTCCGACAACCTCTCCGGCATGAACTTTGATGTTGATATCTTTAAACGCTTTTTTTGCAGAAAGGTTTTTTGTTTCAAGCAAAAGCTCCCCTATTTCATCATTAATAGGCGGATATGCGTTTACTAGTTCCCTTCCAATCATCATCTTTATAAGTTCGGATTTGTCAATATCTTTTACGTCTCCCGAGTTTATGTGTTTTCCGTCACAAAGCACGGTATACGAATCGCAACATTCAAACACCTCGTCCAAACGATGGGATATGTAGATTATGCCTATACCTTTTGATTTAAGCACATTTATAACCCTAAAGATGTTCTCGATATCCTTTTCTTGCAAAACCGCGGTTAGTTCATCGAAAACTACAATTTTCGGATCGATAAGCATAGCTTTCGCAAGCTGAACAATCTGGCGTTCGGCGGTTCTTAATTGACCTACCGGAACATGCAGATTGACATCGCATTGCAAAAAGTCCATAAGCTCTTTTGCGTGTTGTTCGAGCTTTTTCCAATTTACAAAAGGACCTTTTTTTTCATATCTTCCGATAAAAATGTTTTCTATGCCCGACATGTCGTTCATAAGAGTAAACTCTTGATGAACTATAGCAATTCCTTTCGCTTGCGACTCTCGCACATTATAAGAGGACATCTTGACGTCTTTGCCTTCAATAGCAAGTCCTCCCCTTGTCATTCGATATTCGCCCGTTATACATTTTGATAGCGTGGACTTCCCTGCGCCGTTTTCTCCGACTAAAGCGTGACATTCGCCCGGCCTTAACGTAAAACTTACGTCGGACAAAGCCACAACCCCCGGGAACTCCATTGTACAGTTTTTAACCTCTATTAAAGGAGTTTTTTCGTTACTGTTCACAACCTATCTGTTTCTCCTTTCTAAAATTTAAAGCCATAACCACCCAAGAGCTTCTATTCCGGAACATATAATGTCCTCGTCTTTAGCTTTTGGATTTCTTATGTTGTGTATAATCCTTTTTATCTCGTGGTAAGGATACATACAACTTTTAACACCCGTTTGACCAACAGGGTTTATATCAAAGAACATCTCTTTAACTATATCGAAATCCTTTTCGTTAAGTTCCAATATCTTTTCAAGAAGAGCATCTTTTTGTTCGTCGTCCGTTTCTTGATCATATTGAAGAGAACAAAGCACCAAATCATATATAACCATGTTGCGACGTTGAGCATTTTCCCATTTATCAAAGTGGGGTAACCAAAACTTATAGTTTTTGTTTTGAGTTGCAAACTCTTTAAGCTCTTTTATAAGCCCCATGATTTTTGGGTTCATCTCTTTCGCTTTTTCTATCTGCTCTATATCGGAATTTTTAATTTTATTCTTTTGGAACGGGAACGGCGTTGTATAGATGTTTATCTGACTTTCATGTATCGTCAACATGTTTTTCATAACATACAATACTTTGTCGCCAAATTCACCGAAGTTAAGAGCGGAGGCTTTTTGGTAGAACTCCTCGTTGTCCATCACCGAACCCCATCCGTAGTTTCCGTGTGCAAAAAGATGCATTGGAAGCCCAAACCACTCAAACATAAAACCGTTTATGCCGTGAACCCCCATCTTTACGCTTCCGATATGTTGCGAAATGTCTTTTTCGATAGTCTGCTCGTTTGGCTCGTCTTTGTATCTTATAAGGTTTGACTCAAACGTTC
>CAYJFO010000051.1:0-12589 GCA_964369645.1 uncultured Oscillospiraceae bacterium
ATCTTCCGCAACCCACACATTTATCTTGGTCGATAGTCGCTTTTTTGTCTTGTTTAATAGTTATCGCTCCGTGTGCACAAACTTTAGTACACGAAAGACATCCTTTGCAATCCTCTTGATAAACCATAGGTTTACCCTCATTGTGCATCTCCATCTTGCCCGCTCTTGAACCACAACCCATTCCGATATTCTTAACTGCTCCGCCAAATCCAGTCATCTCGTGGCCTTTAAAATGTGTTAGCGAGATTATGATATCAGCGTTGCGTATAGCGGAACCTATCTTTGCGTTTTTGACATATTCCCCGTCTATAGGTACAATTGTTTCATCGGTCCCTTTAAGTCCGTCTCCAATTATTACGTGACATCCGGTAGCAAACGGAAAATAACCATGTAGGTATGCGCAATCAAGATGGTCAAGCGCGTTTTTTCTTGAACCGACATAAAGTGTGTTACAATCGGTTAGAAATGGTTTTCCGCCTTTTGCTTTGATTATGTCAACCAAAACCTTTGCGTAGTTATGGCGAAGATATGACAAATTCCCCTCTTCCCCAAAATGAATTTTGATAGCAACAAATTTGTTTTGAAAATCAATCTTTGAGATACCGGCTTGTTCAATCATTCTTCCAAGTTTTCCGAGAACGCTCTCCCCATTTGGTTTAGTTGTAAAATCAGCAAAATATACATCCGACATAATCTGTTCCTCTTTTCTCAAAATTAATTATATTAAATTTTTTTCTGCATAGATATATAATATATGTATTATATAAAATCGTCAACAAAAAAAATTAAGGATACTTAAAAACTAATGTTTAAAAAAGGCAAATTTTCTAATAAAACAATGACTTTAATAACGATTATTCAAGATAATCTATACACAGTTTTAACAGCTTTATTTATAGTGGTTGTTTCGTTCCAGTTCGTGTGGCTTATGTTTTTAAACAGTTCCGATCTTGTTTCTTTAGAACAATATGGCGTTCCCGAAACCGTTTTAGTCACAAACATCGACACGCCTTCTGCCTTACTTCCACAGATTCCACCAAACCAACTTGAAAGTAATTATGTTGATGGCGAACTTGACAAACCCACGACAAGCGAAAGCTCTCTCGACATTTTGGACAACGAGCAAACGGAAGATATCGCGAACATCTTAGCTCCAAGCGTTTCGACCGTCGAAAGTGTCGGCGAAATTCTCCCACAACCAAAGCCGTCTCCGACAAGCAAAGAGATTGAACCAAACAGCCTTCAAGCTATGTTAATCGAGGCCGCAAACCTAACCGACTATCAAAGCAAGGGCGACATCTACACCGTCCCGATTAAAAGCACAAAGGAACTTCTGTTAGACAACATAACGTCTGAATTTGGCGAGCGATACAGCCCCTTGCAAGATATGCCGTCGATTACGTTCCATGACGCGATAGACATCGAAGCCGACCTTGAAGAAGAGATACGCTCGCTTAAAGACGGAGTTATTATATACGTTGAAAAGTCAAACGAGGGTTATGGAAACAGCATAGCGGTCTACCACGGGGACAGTCTTATAACGTTTTATGCACATCTTAGCAAGATGTTTGTATCACAAGGCGACACCGTTTTAAGCGGAGAGGTTATAGGGGAAGCTGGCGACAGCGGTATAGCAACAGGGGTTCATCTCCATTTCGAGGTTATCCAAAACGAACTTTTGGTAAACCCAAAAGTCTATATTGAAAACTTAAATCTACGATAGATTTAACCCCGAGTTATTACAATATTGTTAAAATATAGTTTTGCAAAAGCCAAAACAACGCAATTAGCAACCCACATTACTATAAAAAGATTAACGGATTAAACAACAATGGAACAACTTTTTAACGATACACTTGAGCAACTTTCAAAAACCAATAGCCAGTCAACCTCGATAGGGCGGCTTGGCGAAAAGACTTTACATAGAGTTTTGAAGTATTGCTTTGAACCCAACGACCAACTGCACGAAATTAAACTTGGGAGATACCACGCCGACATAGTTAACGAAAACGAGATAATCGAGATACAATCACGCAGTTTCAACGTTCTTCGTTCAAAGCTTACGTATTTTTTACCCATAAAACCGGTACGTATCGTTTACCCGATGGTCAACAACAAATATCTTGTTTGGATAGACACAGAAAGTGGCGAAGTATCCAAGCGTAGGAAAAGCCCAAAAACCGGAAAGTTGCTCGAGGTTTTTTATGAACTTTATAAAATAAAATCTTTTTTAACCAACGAAAATATAAGGTTTAGTATAGTAACGCTTGACGTTGTCGAATATCGAAACCTCGATGGTTACAGCGTGGACAAAAAACGAGGCTCAAGCAGAAACGAACGTATTCCTGAAAAATTTATAAAAATCGTCGAGATAAACAACAAAGAGGATTACAAAATTTTTTTGCCTGATAATCTGCCCGAGAATTTCACAACAAAAGATATTGCAAACACACAAAAAATTTCTCTTCAAACGGCCGGGCTTGCGCTTAACGTGTTAAATCATATCGGAACTGTCGAAAGAGTCGGCAAAAAGGGCAACTCTTTTTTATACGCGATATCAAATTAGATTTGACATGGGCAAAAGCGCCAACAACTTAACTTAACCAAAACAAAAAAGATATTACAAAAAGAACACGAGAGGGGACAAAATTCCTCTCGTGTTCTTTTTAGATGTCTTAGATATTTAAATAATTATCTATCATACAATCGAATATTATTCTATTCAACCTCGATAGCCACAATTTTTTTAAACCTCTGGTATGCCGTTTCCCAAACATCGGTTTCTTTCGGGAAAAATTCGTTAGTTTTCTCCGAGTTTGCAACGACTTTTCTCGCCTCGAAACAGTCTTTGATCTCGCCTGTTGCAACAAGTTGAACCGCTATGTTTCCAAGAACAGTCGCTTCTTTTGGACCGGCTACAACGGGAACAGCGCAAGAATTCGCCGCCATTTGGCACAAAAGCCCGTCCTTTGTTCCGCCTCCGACGATGTGGATTTTTGAGAAATAACGGTCGGTACAATCCTTGATTTGGTCAAACGTAAGACGATATTTCAACGCCAAACTTTCATATATACAACGCATTGTCTCGCCTATCGAAGACGGGACCTCCTGACCTGTTTTTTCGCAATATGCCGCTACCTTTTTTGGAAGGTTGCCCGGTTTCATAAATTCGTGGTAGTCGGGATCTATAAAACATTTAAACGGCTTTGTTTCAAGAGCTTGCTTTTCAAGGTCGGCATATGACAGATTTTTACCCTCGCGGTTCCAAAATCTGCGCGATTCTTGGATTAACCAAAGACCCATGATATTTTTTAGATAGCGGATTGTTCCGTTAATTCCGCCCTCGTTTGTAAAGTTGTAGTCAAACGCTTTTTTATCGAGTAGAGGTTCGGGAAGTTCCGTTCCAAAAAGGCTCCACGTCCCACAACTTACATATATAAAATCTTTGTCAGTTGCCGGAACAGAAGCTACGGCAGACGCCGTATCGTGTGACGCACACATGACAACAGGTACAGGGTCGACACCAAGTTCGGCACATATCTCGTCCGAAAGGTTTCCGTAAACCGTTCCGGGTTTCGATACATCGCACAGAATATCTTGGGGCAAACCTAGTTTTTGAATTAAATTCAAATCCCAATTCCTAGTTTTTGCATCAAGCATCTGGCTAGTAGACGCTATTGTATACTCTGTTTTTGTTTGTCCCGTAAGGAAATATGCAAAAAGATCAGGGGTAAACAAAAGTTTTTTCGCTCGCTCAATAACCTCGGGATAATATTTTTTAAGATAGTAAAGTTGGAACACAGTGTTAAACTGCATAAACTGTATGCCGGTTGTAGAATAAAGTTGTTCGGACGGAATTATGCTAAAAACCTCCTCCATCATGCCGTCGTTTCGGCTGTCACGATAATGAACCGGGTTTTGAACAAGGTTACCTTTACTGTCCAAAAGACCAAAGTCAACCCCCCATGTGTCTATACCTATGCTGTCAAAACCGCCATGCACAGAAGCTTTTTTAATCCCCTCTTTGATCTCAAACAAAAGGCGAAGGGTATCCCAATACAATGTACCATTTGCAAAAACCGGGTCGTTTGAAAACCTATGGATCTCCTCCATCGTTATCTTTCCGCCTTCGTAAGTTGCAAGCATTGCACGTCCGCTTGATGCCCCAAAGTCAAATGCTAAAACTCTTTTTGCCATGCTTTGTCCCTCCCATTATTTAAATAATTTTTTTATTTTTTTACTTTTTTACTTTCTTTTTGGTTTGCAAAAAACCCCTTTAGTTGCGTTGTTTTCATATTCAATCAAACTGTGTGTCGCGTCTATAAGATGTTTAAACATGTCGTTTGCCAACTCTTTGCATATAAACGACTGACGCGGAGTGTTGATGTCTTCCCCCGAAATCTCGAAAAATCCATGTTTTTCACACAGTTGTTGAAGTCTTTCGAGTTGTGTCGTCGTGTTTCTGCTTGGCATATAAGCTATCGCATCAAACGGGAACGATTGTAAAAACGCAAACAACTCGTCAAGATATTCGTCTTCAAACTTTTGCGCCTTTTTGTCTCCTGTAACCGAATCGGTAACATCCCCAAGATACGGATAAACCAAAAGAGCGTTAGTTTTTTTCGCAAGTTCGGAAAGCTCGGCAACCGTCATGAGTTCTTCTGTCGCCGGAACATAGACTTTAGGTATAAAACTCGATTTGAAAAAGCCTAGCATATCATATTCGTAAAACGGATTGTTAATGTCTAACAGCATTCCTTTTTGTTTTTCAGAAAGAGACACCCCTATTTTCTCAAGAAGGCTAATAGATCCTTCGCCCTTTTTACCTTTTAATATAATCTTTTTCGCAAGCGCATACATCAGATGTCTCTCGGTTATCGTTCCGCCTTCGTTATACTTAGAAAGCGGTACAACATCGTTATCAAAATCCAATTCAATATCAATAGCCGACGTCAATTTATTTATATTTTCGACTATTTTTCTATTACGAACGTTTCTTTTTTCTCTTAACGGTTTAAAATGTTTGTCTATAACTTCGATTTGGTCGTGTGGAATTCCGTGGAGTGCAAGGTAAGAAACATCTGCTTGATCCGGATTGTTGGTAGTTTTGCCCGTAATGGGCGTGCCTTTAAGCGACACACGGCATTCAATGCCACAGGTAGCTTTGATGCCTGCTATCTCGGCGGCTTTCAAAAATTCTTTTGCCCCCGCTATCGAATCGTGGTCCATTATACCTGCTGTTTCAAGCCCCGCCGCCCTTGCATAATACACAGCTGCCGTTGGGGAGTATGGTGAAAATGAATAAAACGTATGTATATGGTTGTTTGCGTATTGCGGAAGCCTTTCGGGAATAGGTTCCGCTTTAATTAATTTTTCAAGCGCTTCAAGACGATTTTTCGCCGCTGCCGCGTTTAGCATATCTAGTTTTGCGTTCATTGTAATCATTTTTCCTTTTTAAATTTCTTTTCTTTTTATCCTTGTACTATATACGCCAAAAACACGAGTTCTTTGTCTTGTTGGTTTTCAACGCTGTGGCTGTCTCCACTGTATGTAACAAGAACATCACCTGGCAAAAGGACTTTTTGCTCTCCGTTATCGGTGACGGTGGCTTTCCCCTCTAGGACATAAAATACCTCGCATTCGCCTTCGTGTTTATGAAGCCCAATAGAGCAACCTTTAGGAAATCTAACTATACCGGAAAGGCGAATGTTTGGGGGCAGTTTGTCTTCATTTGTAAACATTGAAAAATTTGCCGTTCCGTTTCCTCCGCGCATCTTTTCGCGTGTCTCTGTTCGCATCTCATTAGCCCTTGTAACCATACTGTTCTCCTTATAGATTTTTTTATTTATTCTTTTCTCTAACTACAGTTTCATGAACAATTCTTGCCATCATAAGTTCTTCGTTTGTTGGGATAACCATTGCATCGACTATCGAATCTTCTGTCGAAAATCTTCCTTCTTTCCTGCTAACAAGGTCGTTTTGCTGTTTGTTTATCTTAAGCCCGAAAGCGTCTTCAAGTTCCGATAGCGCATCGAACCTTAAACTTGCCATGTTTTCACCTATACCTCCGGTAAAAATAACCGCCGAAAGGCCACCCATTGCAGCCGCAAACATTCCGACATATTTTTTTATTTGGTACGCGAGTATATCAAATATGAGTGTCGAAACTTCGTCGCCCTCTGCCGCGGCATCCTCTAGGTCGCGACAATCGGAAGTTTTGCCCGAAAGCCCCAAAAACCCGCTTTGTTTATTTAGAAGAGTTAAAACTTCTCCAATCGATTTCCCTTCTTTGTTTGCTATATATGACATAATAGCTGGGTCGACAGTTCCGCTTCTAGTCCCCATCATAAGCCCTTCAAGCGGCGAGAAACCCATAGACGTGTCGAAACTTTTTCCGTCCTTAACCGCCGTTATAGAGCTTCCGTTTCCAAGGTGACATACAACTATGTTTGTTCCGTCCGCCGGAATATCTTTTAGTTCAAGATATCGCTCGACAACAAATTTAATGCTGTTGCTGTGGAAACCGTATCTTCTAACACCGTGTTGTTCATAATATTCGTATGGAATTGGATAGACAAAAGATTTCGGAGGTATAGTTTTGTGATAATACGTATCCGCTATGGCAACTTGCATAATCTTTTCGGAAAAAACCTCTTTTGCCGCCCTGATTCCTGTCATCATAGCTGGGATGTGAAGTGGAGCGAGTTCCAAAAGATTCATGTTGAAATATACCACCTCGTCATCTGCAACCATTCCGTCTTCCCATTCGGTTTTCGCGTATGCCGTTCTGTGGCCCACCGCCTCTATCTCGTCGAGTGAAGATATAACGGCGTTTTCACCTTTTGTCAAAAGGCTGATAATTGCAGAAAATGCTTCACTGTGCGACGGGAGTGGCGTGTCGACAACAACCGTTTCTTTGCCGATTACAGTGTGTTTAATTCTTCCGTCGATAGTTATTCTTTCGCAAAGACCTTTCGCAACAACTGTTTCGTTTTCCATGTTAATAAGCTGATATTTTAAGCTGCTCGACCCCGAGTTTATTATAAGAATATCCATTTGTTTTCCCCTTTTTATAAAGTTTAGTCCAATTTCAAAACCGCTGTGAATGCATCGCTTGGAACCTCGACGCTTCCAAGTTGTCTCATCTTCTTTTTGCCCTCTTTTTGTTTTTCAAGCAATTTTTTCTTTCTTGTTATGTCTCCGCCATAGCATTTTGCAAGAACGTCTTTGCGCATCGCTTTAACCGTTTCACGCGCTATAACCTTTCCGCCTATTGCCGCTTGAATAGGAACTTCAAACATCTGACGTGGTATATGTTCTTTAAGCTTTTCTGCAATTCTTCGTCCCCTTGAATATGCATTATCTGAAAAGACGATAAATGAAAGCGCATCAACAATGTCTCCATTGAGAAGAATATCTAGGCGAACGAGTTTGCTTTGCCTAAACCCTTTCCACTCGTAATCGAAACTTGCGTATCCTTTTGTCCTGCTTTTAAGGCTGTCGAAAAAGTCATATACAATCTCACCTAGCGGCAGTTCATAGTGAATGTCAACGCGCTCTGTGTCGATGTATTTCATGTCGATAAACACCCCTCGGCGTTCGGTACAAAGATCCATTATAGCCCCAACATAATCGGACGGAGCAAAAAGATGCGCATCGACAAACGGTTCTTCTGCCTTCGCAATCGTTGCAGGGTCGGGATAGTTTGTCGGATTGTCGATATCCAAAACCTCGCCGTTTGTCTTGGTAATTCTATAGACAACGCTTGGTGCGGTTGTAACAAGGTCAAGGTCGAACTCACGTTCAAGCCGTTCTATAACAACTTCAAGGTGCAAAAGCCCCAAAAACCCACAACGAAACCCAAATCCCAAAGCCGCCGAAGTTTCGGGGTCAAACGAAAGTGAAGCGTCGTTTAAAACAAGCTTTTCCAACGCATCTCGAAGGTCGCCATATCGTGCACCGTCTGCCGGATATATTCCGCAAAAAACCATCGGCACGGCTTTTCGATATCCCGCAAGTGGTGCGTCACATGGGTTTTCGGCACTCGTTACCGTGTCGCCCACCTGTGTGTCACGGACATTTTTAATGCTGGCGGCTATATATCCAACCTCGCCCGCCGAAAGCTTGTCACACGGACTGTGGGTAGCCGGAAGCATGTGCCCCACCTCGACAACCGAAAACTCTGCACCTGTCTGCCAAAGGCGAATTGTGTCACCCGCTTTAACCGTTCCGTCGTATACACGTATATATATTATAACCCCTTTATAGCTATCGTAAAACGAATCAAATATGAGGCCTTTAAGCGGAGCATCTGTGTCGCCTTTTGGGGGAGGTATGACTTCGATCAACTTTTCAACAACCTCTTTAATGCCCTCGCCGCGTTTTGCAGAAACTTTCGGGGCACTTAGGCACTCGATTCCTATCACGTCTTCTACCTCCTGCGCAACCCTTTCAGGGTCGGCAGACGGAAGATCGATTTTGTTTATAACCGGCATAATTTCGAGATCGTTTTCAACCGCAAGATATGCATTTGCAAGCGTTTGAGCCTCTACCCCTTGCGTTGCATCAACTATTAGAATTGCGCCCTCGCACGCCGCAAGCGACCGCGAAACTTCATAGGTAAAGTCGACATGTCCCGGAGTATCTATAAGATTTAGGACATACTTATTTTTGTCGTCTGCAGTATATTCAAGAGTAACAGCACGTGCCTTGATAGTTATTCCGCGTTCCTGTTCAAGATCCATGTTGTCAAGAAACTGGCTGCTCATAACTCGGCTATCTACCGATTTTGTAAGTTCCAATATCCTATCCGCTAAAGTTGATTTGCCGTGGTCGATATGGGCTATTATCGAAAAGTTACGTATATTTTCTTGCATGTATTTCCTCGTTTTTCTTTTTAAAGTCTTTTTATATTTATTTGTTAAAATAATTTAATATTATAATACTATATTATAAACAAATTTTGTGTGATTGAAAAGAGTTTTTTTTGTTTCTTTTCCCTTTCTTGTGTTTTTTTTAAAATTATTATATTATATATAGGTAAACTAAATTTAATTAATAAAAATTTGCGAGGAATATAGTTTGAAACAAAGTTTCAAACATAAGTTTTGTAATTTTCGGTCAGGTTAATAACCGAAAATTACAAAACATCAAGAAAGGAATTGATATTATTATGGCTAAAAAAGTATTGGTTACCGGCGCGGACGGGTTTATCGGAAGTCACCTAACGGAACAGCTTGTTAAAACAGGCGCAGATGTTCGCGCTTTCACATACTACAACTCGTTTAATACTTGGGGTTGGATAGACGGTTTCGACAAACAAACTAAAGATTCTCTCGAGATTTTTTCGGGCGACATACGTGACCCTAACGGGGTTAGCGAGGCAATGAAGGGTATCGACGAGGTCTACCACCTTGCGGCGCTTATCGCGATTCCGTTTAGCTACCACTCCCCCGACAGTTATGTTGACACCAACATAAAAGGCACGCTTAACGTATTACAGGCGGCAAGAAACCTCGAAACAGAACGTGTTTTAGTCACCTCGACTTCCGAGGTTTACGGAACGGCTCAATATGTTCCGATAGACGAAAAGCACCCATATCAAGGTCAAAGCCCCTATTCCGCAACCAAGATAGGCGCCGACCGTTTGGCCGAAAGTTTTTTTAGAAGCTTTGCGCTTCCTGTAACTATCGTGCGTCCGTTCAACACATATGGTCCTCGTCAATCCGCAAGGGCAGTTATTCCAACGATAATCTCGCAACTTCTAGCCGGCGCAACCGAAATTAAACTAGGTTCGCTTACGCCAACAAGGGATTTTAACTATGTAAAAGACACCGCAAAAGGGTTTATCGAAATAGCTAAATGCAGAAAAGCGATTGGCGAAGAGATAAACATTGCTACCGGTGTCGAGATTTCGATTGGCCAGCTTGCAAACGAGATGATTCGTCAAATTAACCCTTGTGCTAAAATCGTATGTGACGAACAACGTATTCGCCCCGAAAAAAGCGAGGTTGAACGCCTTTTAGGAGATAACAAAAAAATTAAAGCGTTAACCGCTTGGCAACCAGAATATAATCTTGAAAAGGGACTTGCCGAAACAATCGAATGGATCAAAGGAAACATGTCTTCCTATAAACCCGAAATCTATAACGTATAGGATAATTTATATATGGCGAAAACGCTTGTTAAAAAACTTTTAATATATCTAATTCCGTTTATAATCGCCCTTTTGTGGTTTTTTCTTTTTGAACCGTACGATTACTTTAACGTTAAAGGCGACGCATTTTATATGTCGAAACCGCTTTCTTCTACACGAGAACTGCTTTTAAGAAACCCCGAAAATCTGATTTTCGGAGATTCACGAATGGCAAACATGAATGTTGACTACATCGAAGAGCTAACGGGTGAGCGATATACCATGATGGCGTTTGGGGGCGCAACTCTTAACGACGCTATCAACGAATTTTGGTATGCAACGGAACACACCGACATGAAAAAAGTTGTCATCGGGGTTAACTTCTACGCCCTTAATTCCAACCATCTCGCCGACAGGTTCACCCCAATAATCCCGGTAGCGGAAAACCCAATTAAGTTTGTATCAAATTTCGCAATTTGGTATGAAACTTTTGAAAACTGTCGACGCAAGGCGACCAACCTTTACTATGATTTAATCAAAACTCCCGAAAAGATGATCTTTATGGACGACCCTAGTTCCCCGACACAAAAAGACCCGGTTCCCCCCGACACCTATACCGAAGGGTATCGTTCCGATCTTTTTGATTATGCTCATATAATTTCGGGACAAGTTGCGGACTTTGGCGACCCGAATATATACATCCGTGAACTTAACAAGATTATAGAATACTGCGAGCAAAGCGAAATTGAACTTAAGTTTGTCATAGCTCCATCACACTATTCGATTTGGGAACTTGTAATTTTTGAACAAGAGCTTCAATACTATATACGAAACTACAAAGACGATTTGAAGTCGTCGGCTATTGTATATGATTTCGAGTGGTACAACGACTATTCGAAGATAGACTCTAATTTTATCGACGGGTTCCATCTTTCAGGGGAACAAAAATTAAACTTCACACGCGCTGTTTTTATCGATGAGTTGGGCGATTTTTGTATTAAGACAACACCGGAACAATATCTCGCCGAACGTCCGAGCGAACTTGACGAGATGATATATTATTAACAGAATTTTTTTTGGTTTAACACCAAAAGTTAAAAGGCGATGAATTTCATCGCCTTTTAACTATATACAAAAAGTATTGAAAACATCATATTAAAAAAAGAAGAAAACGACAAGCTTTTTGCAGTATACAGCTTGTAAAGCGCAAAAAGCGAAACGGGTTTTTAGGGCGTGTGTCGCCCTAAATCGTTGAGGGGGTTTTGGGGGTGTCGGGGGACAAAGGGGGAGAGTCGAAACTCCCCCGCCCCAAAACAATTTACAAAGGGGCGTTAGACCCTTCTGACAAAAAACGTTTCTTAAAAGTCAACTGTATTTTTGCAAAAATGATGAAACATATTTTTCTATCCTGCTTCTTGGATATCTACCAGTTCAAAATATTCTTCAAACGACAAACCGCTTTGCATGATATCCTTTGCAAGTTCAACATCGCCAAGATATCTGTAGTGCCACGGTTCGTATGAATATGTAGTTGCAAACGTTTTACCCTCGGGATAACGCAGGATAAAACCATATTTATAACAGTTTTCAATAAGCCACGCAAACTCGGGCGTATCGCCAAACCGCGACGAAAGCCCTGTGTCCGCCGATGTTCCAAGCACGTCAAACGTGTTTCCGAGTTGATGCTCCGAAGCGCCCGGTTGCGCCGAAATAAGATCGGCTTGCTCAACTCCAAGATCGTCCACAAAGCGATGGTATATTATGTCTTGTTCTTCATAACTTCTATATCCCGAAACAAGATATATCGAAAGCCCTGTTTCGGCATTAAGTGCCGCCATCATCTCTTCAAGCGCCGCACGCGCTTCGGGGTCTTCCCCGTCGTTAACTTCTGGCGTTGATTTATAGTTTTTGTTTGCAAAAATTATCTTGTAATCTTCATATACAACATAGTGTGCACCGTTTTCAAAAACAACCTCTGGTTTTTCAGGAAGCGGAAGTATCTTTTGTTCCGGCACCGTAACAAGCTCTACCGTTGGCTCGCTAGTCAAAACCATGATCGATTGGATAAACATTTCGGGGCCTCCCCACAACGCTATAAACGAAGCAAAAAAAGCAAATAAAAACAATAACATATATTTTATAATACTTAAAAAAACAGATTTTTTCTTTGGTTGCTTTTTTTGTTTATATGCAAAATTTTTATTTTTCATTAAAAATCCCTATTACTTTAAAATTTGCTTTACCTTGCGGTTATATATATTGTATAATAAACAGAGTTTTTATTCAACCTATCTTACAACTAAGCTAAAAAGGAGAACTCTGCTATGCCTGCTATGCCTGCTATGCCTACTATATCGGTTGTTTTCATCATTACAACGCTTTTTCTGACGCTTGTTTTACCAATAGTGACGTGTATTTTTTTTGCACGCAAAAACAAAGGCACTGGAAAATCCG
>CAYJFO010000052.1:0-12570 GCA_964369645.1 uncultured Oscillospiraceae bacterium
GTTTCCTTGCGGGACACGAATCTTTCGCGGCGGCAGAAGGCGCAATCGGAATTGCTAGAACCGCTAACAAAGCAAGAAAATCTAATCTTCGCGTAATCCTTAACGGTCTTGGAAAAGACGCCGCCTACATCATCTCGAGAATTAACGGATTCACATATGTGGAAACCGATTTCGATTTTGGAACGGGCGAAGTTAAGGTTGTTAAAGAGATTAAATTCTCGGACGGCGAACGTTCGGCGGTTAAATGTTACGGCGCAAACGATGTTCTCGAAGGCGTTGCAATCATGAAACTTGAAAAGGTTGACGTTTCGATAACAGGAAACTCGACAAACCCAACAAGGTTCCAACATCTTGTTGCCGGCACATATAAAAAATGGGCAACCGAAAACTCGGTTAAATATTTCTCTGTTGCATCGGGCGGCGGAACCGGAAGAACCCTCCACCCCGACAACATGGGCGCAGGCCCCGCTTCTTACGGCTTGACCGACAGCATGGGAAGAATGCACGGCGACGCACAGTTTGCCGGTTCGTCCTCTGTCCCGGCACACGTCGAGATGATGGGTCTTATCGGAATGGGCAACAACCCGATGGTTGGAGCTACCGTTGCTTGCGCGGTTGCAGTTTCAGAAGCGCTTAAATAAGCTTTGAATTTAATAGTTACGTCATGGTGTCATTTAGTCGCTTGATATTAATGGCAAGCGACTAAATGCCGACGATCGTAGTTGTCATTGTTCACAAAAAAACACGAGGTAGTCCATCTGGGCTGCCTCGTGTTTTTTGTGCTCTTTTCTAAATGTTTAATATGCAAATTTGTTTGTATAAAATCAAAATACGTTGCTATTTTTATACTTAAAAATGCAATAATCGCTTTATACGTCATGTGTAATTCAAGAAATTAATGTTCTTTTATAAAAGCGTTTTTAAAAATAATCTCGTTGTTTTGTGTTTTTGCTTTAATAGATATCTATAGATTTTTTTTAGGGCTTTTATTTTGAATTCACATCTGTAATTAATCTGTTGATATCTTGTGAATCTACTATTTGGAAACAGTCTTCTCTTGGGTAAACTGCGCCACCGAAATAAATAGATGGATTACCCAAAGCGCTTGTATCAAAATGAGTTTTGTGTATGGCAAGATGCAGCTCATCTACACCCATAAACTCTTTACACCAGTTTGCGTTTTGAGGAGTAACCCCTCCGCCCGGAAGTATTTTGATACGACCTTTTGCATGTTCAATCATCTCTTTAATAGTTTGTGCGCCCTCTGGAACTGTTGGTTTTTGACCGCTTGTTAAAACGCGGTCGATCCCCATATCGATAAGAATATCCAATGCCTTAAACACATCGGGAACAACGTCAACAGCTCGGTGAAAAACTGTTGTTTTGCTATCAATGACAGACATAAACTTGCGAACTCTTTCGACGTCCACAGTTCCATCTGGATTTAAAAATCCAAAAACAATTCCATCAGCTCCGTTTTCAATGAACGCTTTCGCATCTTCAATCATTGTTTCGAATTCTATTTCTGTGTAGTTAAAGCCACCTTCTCTTGGACGAACCATACATAAAACTTCGAGATCTGGTGCTTCTTTTTTGACTTGCTTTAACGACCCTATCGAAGGAGTAAGCCCCCCATGGAACAAATCGCTGTTTAGTTCAACACGTTTTGCTCCACCGCGCCAAGATTGAATTGCGTCTTCCGCCGAACCACAGCATATTTCAAATAAAACATCCGACATAATAGAAAACCCTCCAATAATATATAAAAATTTAAGCGCCTATATGGTTTAAGAATTTTTGAACTCTTTCGTTGTTATTTCTTTCTGTTGTAAAGAAATCGTCTTTTCCACAGTCACACGCCAACGAACCACCTTCAAGGAACAAGATTCTATTTGAAACCTCTTTTGCAAACGCAATTTCATGTGTTACACACAACATGCAAACTCCGTCCTCGGCAAGTTCTCTTAGAATACCCAAAACCTCTTGAGTCATTTCTGGGTCCAAAGCTGACGTGATTTCATCAAGCAACAATGCTTTTGGGTTCATCATCAAAGCTCTTGCTATTGCAATCCTTTGTTGTTCTCCGCCCGAAAGTTCATTGTGGAGAGAATGCGCTTTTGAAAACAGTCCAACTTTGTTCAAATAGTATTCTGCCGCTTCAATTGCCTCGACCTTTGGTTTTTTTAGTAGTTTTACCGGGCTCATAATTAGATTGTCAAGAACGTCCATGTGTGGAAAAAGTATAGTTTGTTGGAAAACCATTCCACAAGTTAGCCTAATTTGCTTTAAGTTCTTTTTTTCGTTTACAGACATTCCATCAACTAAGATATCGCCTTTAGTCAACTTTTCAAGCCCATTAATACATCTTAAAAGTGTGCTTTTTCCTGTTCCGCTAGGTCCTAGCAAAACGGTAACACCTTCTTGGTTAAAATCGACGCTAAAATCCCTTAGCACAGTGTTTGTTCCATAACTCTTTGTTATGTTTTTTACTTCGATCATTGCCATATCTTTACCTCATCTTATTAACGATATTTTATATTGTGTTTATCAAATTGTGCCGAGTCAGAAAGCTTGTTGATTTTAATGATTAAAACTTACACGACGTTCCAAGTAGCTTGCCAACCTTGCAAGTGGGAATGAAATGACATAGTAAAACAAGAAAACTAATCCCCAAATAAGAAACGGTTGCATTGTACGTGTTGAAAGCATCTGACCTGTACGTGTTATGTCTGGCATAGAAATCAATGCAACAACCGAAGAACACTGTAGTTGGCTTATATAAAGGGTAATTGCTTGTGGAATTAGCAGCCTAAAAACTTGTTGCGCTATGATGTTTTTGCTTGTTGAAAGTCCTGTGTGTCCAAGAGCATATCCGGCTTCCCATTGAGCACGAGGAATCGCAATAATTGAATTGTGAATCAAAACCGCAAAAAAAGCAGCGGTATTTAACGAAAGAGTTATGATTGACGCGGAATATTGATCTAACATTATTCCCGCAGCATATGGTAAACCGAAATATACCAAAAATAATTGTACAACCAACGGCGAGTTTCTAAGCGGCTCGATTACAACTAATGGTAATACGCTGATTGCTTTGTATTTTGAACAACGAATAATTCCCAAAATAGTCCCAATAACAGTTCCTATAAAGAGAGAGGTCAGTGTTATAGTTAGCGTAACTCCCGCACCTTCCATTAAACGCACTATATCATTAAATACGAAATTTGAATATTGCCCAAATTGATGTGCATCCATGTATATTCCCTCCTTACAACTTGATTGAGATTTTTTTATCTACTGCTTTAGATACAAACGAGATAAAAAATGTGAAAACGCAATAAAGCAACATGATAAATAAATATATTTCAAAAGGCTTATCTACACGACCATTTGTGACTTTGCCTGCACCTGTTAGTTCCATAACCGAAACTGAAAAAGCCACAGAGGTTGTAAGCACCAAGTTTACAAAGTTATTGACTAGTGGTTTAAACGCTACGCGTAAAGAGATAGGTATAACTATAAACCTAAATGTTTGAAATTGGCTGCAACCTAAAGCGGTAGCACATTCGTAATAGCCGCTTTTAACAGCCATAAGTCCTGCTCTTATAACCTCGCAGTTTCCTACCGATGTGTTTATGCTCAAAGCAATTATTGTTGTTAGAATAGGATCTGTGTCAATTCCCATTTGTGGTAATCCATAATAAATAAAGAACAACTGCACAAGAAATGGAGTATTCCTCAAAAAGTCTACCCAAATCGTTCCAAAAATTCTAAGTGGTTTGAGTTTTGATTGGCGACATAGCGCAATAACTAAACCGATCAAAAATCCAAAAATAATACAAAAAAACGAAATAACCGCGGTGTTTTTTATTCCTTCAATAAAATATGCTTGATATGTTGGCTCTTGCAAGAACTGGAAGTTAAGCTTATACATAATGTACCACCTATATGCAAAATTGATAACACTGTGTGTGGAGGAGATCTCCTCCACACACAATATTAAATATTCTTAAATTAGATTCTACCAAAGAGTATTCAAAGTACCTGTGTATTCAGAACCGAACCATTTTGCATATGTTTCTGCTTGCCAACCCGATGTAATCATGTTTGAAACAAACATATCGATGTAGCGAGCGAGGTCGGCGTCACCTTTTGCATATCCGACACAGATTGGGTCTGAGGTGTAAACTTTTGCTTGAGCTTCCAGTGTGTCGTCTTTACCGGCAGCAAAGTCAACCGCTGTTCCGTCTTCAAACATTGCGTCTGCTTTGCCTGTTTTAACGTTAAGGATTTGTTCCGGTGCCGATTCAACATAAACTATCGTTGCGTTTGGAGCATGTTCAAGAACAAGGGCTTCCATCGTTGTTCCAACTGCCAAACAAACAGTTGCGTCCGGTGTATTGAGATCTTCGATTGTTTTATAAGGCGAATCTTTTGCTGTTAGCATTTTGATACCTGTGCGAAGGTATGGTATCGAGAAATTGATGCTCTTAGCTCTTTCAAGGTTACCTGTTATGTTAGCAAAGATAACATCAACTCTACCCGTTTGAACATAGCTCATACGTGTTTCGCCATTAACTTCAACTAATTCAACTTCTACGCCTAATGTTTCGCCAAGTTTGTTTGCAAAGTCAACATCATAACCGATTAAGTTGCCTTCGTCGTCATAAAAACAGATTGGCTCTCCGGGAGGGTTAACTCCGATAACGATTTTACCAGCATCTAAAATTTGTTGAAGTTTAGATGTTTGTGCAGCAACTTCTGTTGCCTCTCCTGTTGCGGGTGCTCCACAGCCTGTAAACACTAGACAAGTGAGTGCTAGTACGAGCATTAGTGCGATTGCTTTTTTTGAAAACTTTTTCATTTTTTTAATCCTTCCTTTTTTATATACATAGCTTTTGCTATTGTATTTCAAATTATATAGAGATGTTAATTAAACTCTCTCGTTCTCCAACTACTAAGTCGTTGTCGTTTGTAAAATATTTTGGACTTAATACTTCAAATCTTTTTTCTGTTTCTTGTGATAGCGCTCCAATAGAACGCAGGATTTCTAGAATCAAGAACGGCCAAGATGTTTCGTTTCCGTCAACAAACTTAAAAGAAACCCCTAGTCTTTCTTTTTTCAATCCAAATCCGTAAACACCGTTAGCTCCGCCTTTTCCGACAATGTTTGGATCATAGTTGATTATAGAACAAAGATATCCTTCTCCGCGCATCATATCTGGATAGTTAGCGATGTTCTGTGTATTTTTAAGAGCCGCGTTTCTTAAACTCTCATTTTTAATTGTATCTATACATGCCAAGTTTTTATATGCGTTCGCGATTCCTTTTATCGGCACAGAAAACACAGGAACTCCACAGCCATCGATCCCAATTTTAATCTCGTCTACTTCACTCATCTCTTTAATTACTTTTTCGATTTCATTGTTTGCGAGCGAATCGGTTTTCCAATAATCTTTTGGGTCTCCGCCAAGTTCTCTTTGTATCATAAGTAACGCACAATGTTTTCCGGCACAATTATGAAAAGCTTTTCTCCTTGGAAGGCCTTTTTTTATACGCTCTTCGTTACTAGCCACATGTGTGGGAAACGTTTCTTTCATGACAAGCATGTCTTCTTCAAACCCAGTTTTTTTCAAGATTGACAAAATAACTTGTTCATGAACCGGCATTCCAACGTGTGAACCTGAAATAATTGTCACTTCTTCGTCGGTTAGGCCATACTTTTTGTCAAGACCCATTTGAATAATTGGTAGCGCTTGAATCGGCTTTGATGCCGAACGATAAAAAACAAAATCATCGCTATCGCCTGCTTGATAAAGTACATTTGAATTTTCGTCAACAATGCAAACATAACCATATCTAACCAAATCAAAAACACCCGAACGATTTTCATTAAGTATTGGAACGTACATATTCTTCTTCTTTCTAATACAACAAATAGTAATAATTTTTAAGCTATATATCTGCCATAATTTTTTCAACTGAACTTTGCGTAATTAATCTCTTGTCTTGATAACTTATAAAAAGGGATGCAAAGATCGTCGCAAACTGAACTGCTTGTATGTTGTCCAACTGCATTTGATATTTTGCATGTAAAAACCCAATGTTGAACGAATCGCCCGCTCCAACGGTATCTATCGGGGTACACGGATATGTTTTTGCACACTTTTGCTCGTTCGAATCAATAATCATTGCGCCGTTAGAACCTAATTTTGCAATAACAATGACGTCTTTTCTAGCTTCAAGGTTAAGCATTTGTTTTAATTCAAAAACTGCTTTGTCTCTAGTTTCTGTTTGTGTAAGTTGAAAAAGTTCTTTTTCGTTCATTATAACGACGTCAATACACTTTAACAGTTCAACTAGTTCATCTTTTGAGTTCCACGTTTCATCCGACCAAATCAAATCGGTTGAAACAACCGTTCCCTTGTCATGCCAAGATTTTATCTTTTTGATTAATTGTTCTTTTTTAATTCTTGGTGGCAAACACCACCCGCCCAAAAACACAGCCTTACACATCGGCACAACCGCATCTTCAAACGTCACATCTATATCGGAAAGTGTTCCTTTGCTTGTTACTATAAACCTTTCTCCGTCGCTACGAACCGAGATATATGACTCGCTTGTTACGCTACCGTCTGTTATTCTAACACAATTGGTGTTAACGCCAATTGCTTCAAGTTTTTTTAAGATATACTCTCCGCTTTGGTCATTTCCAATGTCTGCAACTACTTTAAAATCGGTGTCAAGTAAACTAGCTCCAATCGCCATGTTTCCGATATTTCCTCCGACACGCTTTTGAATGCTTCCTGTTTCAATTTCCTCTCCCCATTGCAACTTGTCTGATGTTAGTTCTTTAAAGAGAATATCTAGCGTTAAATCGCCGATAGCATAGATTGAATTATTCAAGATACTATTCCTCTCTTGTCACCTTTCCAACAAGTGCCGGTTTTAAAGATGAAAGCCCTTTTGCTTCGATATAGCTTGAATATATTTTTTGCATTCCCATCGAAAACAAAACGCTCTTAAACTCTTCGCTTACGCAAGGTATTTGAACTTTAAGGAAATCATAGTTCACGCAGTCTTCGCTGTCGGTTAAGACAACGACCGATTTTCCAGCGTTAAAAAGTTCTTGTGCCAATCGGAATTTTCTTTGTCTTATATCATCGTCAGGGACGAGCATAACCGTTACAACGTCTTCCAACTCGGTTAGTTCGATTACCCCATGTCTCATAATTCCGCCAACTACCGGAATTCCGGCAGCGCGTGTTTCGTGAAAATCGAGACCATATTGTTCAACAACCCCTGTCATAAGGCCTTGTCCCTCAACGATTATAGCGCCAGCTTTTGCCAAAAGCTTTCCAATTCTTTTGTCCACCGAAACTTTGCTGTCCAACTCTTTCCCCGCCAAGCTTAACTCTTGAAGCAAAACATCAAGCGATTTAGTTGGCTTATATCCAAGTGAGATGACCGTTGCAAGCGCATAAATTTGAGATATTGTAAATGATATTGTGTTTGGGAACGCTTGCTCGTCCGCTTTATATGTCAAAACAGCGTTTGCTTTGGTCGCCAACATCGAATCGTGTCCTTCTGTAATTCCAACAACGATTCTTTCCTTTGAAATAGTATTTAAAAGTCGTTCTATCTCAGCGGATTCGCCCGATCTGCTCATTATAAACAGGGCTCTGTCGTCGATGTCTTGTGGATAAAAATAATCCAAAAGATCACACGTGTTCACAAGTATTGGTGCATCTTTTATCTGCATAGAAATTAAGTAATGTGCGCTTCTCCACGCCGATAGTGACGTTGCTATGCCTGTAAAAATCGGGGGGTTTTTAATGTTTAATTTGGAAATTTTATCGTCGGTTGAACAAAATTCCGATCTGTGAATGTCATATTTTACGACTTGTTGTTCTAAATCATTATAAAACTCTTGATTGTTCATCGTTTAAATTACCTTAATTTACTGCGCTTTTGGTTATTTGCTGTTAGCAAGCACAATATTGATATTTTTTAGATACGGGAAAAGCAAGGCAGGTATGTCGGATGTCGGCAAAACACAATCATCAATGTTAATGTTAAGTTGCTCACGCATGAATTTTTGTCTTTCTAATATTCTTGCAAAAGATTTTGGAGCGATTGCTTTCATTTTTTCTCTGAGTTCGCTATCTGCAATTATAATTCCATCTTCGGCGTGAGCACCAAAGTTTTTCTCTTTAATTGTGCTCATATAATCACATTGGATCATCATTCCCGATTTAATTGTTGAATTGCTTCCCTTTATAAACGGCGTATGTGTCCATTCGTCCGTGTGGATCAAATGTCCGGGGTTTAGACCAACTCCAGCACTTTCAAACCCACCAATCGCTTGTTCTGCTGCGTCGTATATGTCGCCCGTTTTAGCTCCGATTTTCATCGCCTCATACCAAGCAGTTACCGATTTAAAGTATCTGTCATACAATTCTTCTTGTTCGGGTGTCAAATCTTCCGGCCCGTCAACATACAACGAAGCTTTGTGGCAAAGCGAAAATCTATATGCCATTCCAACTCCAACAACATCGCCTTTTTTTAGCTTTGTGTGGGCCGTTGGACTATTTAATGCGAAGAAAACATTTTCGCCGAAGTTAATGTTCGGATGTGCAATCAACGGTAATCCACCAATATTCAAGTTTTGAGCTGCTTCAAGTTCTGTTTGTCCTTCCGACAAAGCTTTCATGACGTCATATGTTTTTCTCGAAGATTCTGTGCCGGTAATTTCACCGATTACTAAATCTTTTTCTTCAAGAACAACTCTAAGACCGTTGTCTACGTTTATAAAAATACTTGTTGCATTAAAGAGATTTTCTTTTGAAACAACTTCCAATAGTTCTTCTAAAATAAACATCGGGATATCTAATATTTTTGAAGGATCTTTATAGTTACAATTATTAAAACACTTCCAACCGGCAACCCCAACAACTGCGTTATCTGTTTTTATAACTTTTTTAAGAATATCTGAAATTCTATAGTCTGTCATAAGCGGTTGGCCGGGAAGCCCCATAACCGGACAAATTTCAATGTTAATTTCGTAAGGGATTTTGTTTGCGTAACACCAACCCTCATCGCCAACAATCAACGTCGGAACGCCACCTCTTTCGCAGATAAAAACTGTTTCCTCAAACCTTGGATCATATCCCGTTAAAAACTCGACATTTGAAAAATGTTCACGGTCACCATAGACAAAAAGATGTGTTGCTTCGGCTGGTAATAATTCAAATGCTCTATTTAATCTTTTTAAATAGTCTTCACCAGTCATAACTGGATATTCCGAAAAATCAACCTTTTCTCCTATATTTGGGAGTGTTGTTATTTGTTTTCTTTCTACTGCTTTCATTTTATCTCTCCTAATAGTTAAATAATATTCATTATCTTTAAAAAATAATTGATTTAATTAAACCGGTTCATATAATATTCTAACTCACCGGTATTTTGGTATAAGGCTTGTTTACCTATTTGATCTTTAACGTTTTTTGTTAGACACCCTGTTCAAAAATTAACATTGATCAATTTAGTTGAACCGGTTCACATCAAAGTATAGAAAAACGTTTCTAAGTAGAGCTTCTCCACACTACTTGACTTTCAACGAAAGTGTTTTTTGTTATATAATCACTATTTGATAGTTGTTTTAAAAGTTCTGACGCCGCAAGCGTACCAATTCCATATGAATTTATCTTTACGGTTGTAAGCAAAGGATCTACTACTTTAGACACGAAACTATCGTCAAAGCCACAAATCGAAACATCTATCGACGGAGTCATATTCACTTCTTTTAATGCTTTATAAACCCCAACGGCAATATAATCGTTCCCGCATATAATAGCATCTGTTTTTGGACTTTTCTCTAAAATTTTCTTTGCAAAAAATTCTCCACTTTCCATGCTATAGTCGGAATAAAACAAGCTCTCGGCTTCTAGCTGGTTTTTTTTCAATGTATCTACAAAACCTTTTACACGCATCTTTGTATGATACTGTTCTTGATATCCCGCAATCATCGAGAAATTTTTTCGTCCTTTGTCGATAATTGCTTGGGTTATCTTTGCAATTGGTTCGTAATTGTCAAAATCTATTGTGTTTTTCGCAGTTTCCTCGTCAAGATTTCCGATAATTATGTGTGGAAAGTTTATAGACTGCAACTGTTCTCTTATTTTTTCATCTGTTTCCCAAGACGAAATAATAATTATTCCGTCGAAATTACAGCTTTGGATGTTCTCTGATAAGTTAAGAAAATTATTACTACTTTGTGTTATCGATGCTATTTCTAGTTCTATTTTGTACTCGGTCTTTCGAAGAACATCATTAATTCCTTGGATTATAGGCAGTTCGTGCAACCATGTCGAATCCGAAATTACTTCTTCAACAATAATGTAAATCAAGATTGTTAAAGATTTTCCGATAGCTAGCTTACGTGCGTTTATATTAGGGACATACTTTAACTCTTCAATTGTTTCTTTGATCTTACATCTGTTTATTTCACTAATAGGGGTATTGTTCAAATATTTAGATACCGTTCCAACGGATACCCCTGCACACCTTGCAACATCCCTTAAACCAATTTTTTTCATAACACCTTCACCCAGTGTAAACCGGTTCATTTATTTTATTGAATGTTAATATTTTTCCGCAGATTTGTCAAGCAAAATGTCATAGTTTGTATAAATGCACAACCTAAACACGTAAATCATGTTGTTTTCGCACAACAAAATTGAGCAAAATTTACTTTTTATTCAGCATATTAAACAAGCTACCCAAAGCCATTTATTATCGCCAAATTAGAAAAAAATAAAAAAATGAACTTGGCAAGCCAAAGTCCTAAATTCCTATTTTTTATTTGTAAAATATTTTTTACCAACAACTTTTTTGACATTCTAAAAAATATTGCTCGAAATTATAGTAAAACTTATAAGGGACGCCATCCTCGACGTCCCGCTTTAGGGTGTCTATGCTAATTTTCGGGTTTGTCGCAACGTCTGCATTCCACCCATTGTGTTTATGAATTTTGACGAAACATAATTTTGTAATAGGTTTTTTCGACAATCTAAAACTCCGCCTTTCGGCGGAGTTTGTTTCCATTAGATGTAAGCTTTAACCTTTGGACCTTCTGCCGTGTCCTCTACCACATATCCCATATCTTTAAGCTTGTCGCGAATTTCGTCCGCTGTTTTAAAATCTTTTGCTTTTTTTGCGTTGGTCCTTTGCTCAACAAGTTCTAAAACTTCGGTTGGTATCTCGTTTTTGTTGCGATTATACAAAATCCCAAGCACGTCGCAAAGTTCGTCGAACATGTTCGCGGCGTATTCAAGCGACGATTTTTTTTCGTTCTTTGCGCTGTTTATATCCCTTGCAAAATCGAAAAGCGCCGCAATGCCATCGGCAGTGTTAAGGTCATCGTCCATAACTTTGATAAACTGAGCTTTTCTGTTGTTTGCGATTTCAACCAGCGTTTCTCCGCCCTCGCAGCTCGCTTTCTCGATAGCAAAATCAAGGTTATCTCTGCAATTATAAAGCCTTTCAAGGCCGGCTATACACTGTTCTAAAACTTCGGTTGAATAGTTTATTGGGCTTCTATACTGTGCGCTTATCATAAGATATCTTATCGGCTCATAGCCGTAAACTTCGCTTATCTCGCGTACCGTGAAAAAGTTGTTTAACGATTTGCTCATCTTGCGGTTGTCGACGTTTATATATCCGTTGTGCATCCAGTATCTTGCAAACGTTTTGCCGTTACAACACTCGCTTTGAGCAATTTCGTTTTCGTGGTGGGGGAATATAAGGTCTTGACCTCCGCAATGGATATCAAACGTTTCGCCAAGATATTTTTTTGACATGGCGGAACACTCAATGTGCCAACCGGGTCTACCCTCGCCATATGGGCTTTCCCATTTAGGCTCGCCCGGTTTTGCGGATTTCCACAAAACGAAGTCCATCGGGTCTTCCTTTTGCTCGCCTACTCCAATCCTTGCGCCCGCTTCGAGATCGTCAAGAGGTTGGTGTGAAAGTTTTCCGTATTCGTCAAACTTCTTGCTTCTAAAATAAACATCTCCCGAACTCGTTGCATATGCAAAACCTTTTTGCACAAGCGTGTCTATTATCTCAAGCATCTCGCTAATGTTTTCTGTCGCTTTTGGGTGGGTTGTGGCGCGACGAATGTTCAATCCGTCGGCATCGGTGAAATATTCTTCGATAAACTGTTTCGCCACCTGTTCGACCGTCGTTCCCTGTTCGTTTGCTTTGTTTATAAGCTTGTCGTCGATATCGGTGAAGTTTTGGACAAAGTTAACGTTAACGCCGCGATATTCAAGATATCTTCTTAAAACGTCGAACACGCAGATAGGCCGCGCGTTTCCAATGTGAATGAAATTATATACAGTAGGCCCGCAAGCATAGATTTTAATCTCGTTATCAATCGGAACCAACTCTTCTTTTTTTCTGTTTAAAGTATTGTAGACAACCAAAATTCTTTCTCCTCTTATATAAAACTGAAGTTTAACTGAAGTTTATTTTATTTTCTATAGTCAATGTATTGTTTGTTTTGTT
>CAYJFO010000053.1:0-12359 GCA_964369645.1 uncultured Oscillospiraceae bacterium
GATACTAAGCGTATACTATTTCGCTGTAAATAATTTCTTCAATCTGTGCCTTAATATTATTCATTTTGCTCACCCACAACATTTGGTCTTGTGATTTCAGTTCTTCGGTCACACCTTGTCTTGCCTTATACTGTGGGATAAGCCTATCAAGCAAGTTTTGTGCTTCCTCGTTTACATCACGCAAGTGGGAGTGTAGTTTTCCACTAAGTAAAAGATGATTGTACAAAGGGCTTCTATGCTCTTTTAAGTAGGTTTCTCGCAACATTCCATATTTTCCTAAAGGTCTGTCATCGACAGGCTTGGTATCTTCATCAAACTGTCCGAAGTCGGGTACATAATAATCGCCAACCTTGATATATTTTCCACCCATTTTTTCAAATATTGTTTGTTCTTTCATTGTTTTAATTCCTTTCATATTTATGATTTATCAGCTTTTTTACGGAATAATGGTCGGCTGTCTATCTGTTGTTTTGGTGTTTGTTACTTTATGTGCTTTGTGCATTTGCCCCGGGGTTGTCGTTACCATAGCCCTCCAAAAGATTGATTACGCCCCAAATGCCAAGCCCTGCTCCAAGTGCGATAACGAGTGTTTGAAGTGCTCCTACTGCTGATGTGAAAAATGCCATAAATTTGTCCTCCTAATAATTTTAATTTAGATTTTTGTTGTTTGTGTACGGTTGAGATTTGCTTTTGTGCATGAAAAAACGCCGTCCGTAGACAGCGTTACAAGATACCCACAATCATAGGCATCACCCCTTTCAATATTCTGTTTTGTGCCTTATCTATATATAAAAAACGCTACCGTGAAAAGTAGCGTTTAAGGCAGTTGGTCTATGTCGCCCAAGTCGTAGCTTTGGTATACATCATCGGGCTTTAGCTTTAGTTTGCGGTTTAAGAATTTCTCAATGTCAAAGGCGTTCTTTTTATCAAAGTCGGATAGATACTTGTATTTTGGGTGCTTTGTGATGTCGTATTTGTCCGAGAAAAACGGTCGTACACCACGGAGCTGTAAAATACACTTACCACCGTCCATAACGGCAAGTTCGTCCATGCTCATGAGTTCTTTGCCAAGTTTCTGATAATTAAGCCCATAACTGCGGCTTTGTCCTCTTGTGTCCGAAGTATTAAAGCTATCTATGGTCTCTTTTCCGAGCGTTTCGGTTAAGTCTTTTAGGGTGGTTTTTTCTTTGCCACCGAGGAATACCATGCTGTCGCAGTTGCCGATTATCGTGTCGGCGTTGTCCTTGTACAAGGCTTTTAGCTGTGATTGAGCCTGCAACACCAAGCACGCCGAGATTTCACGACTTCGGATTGTCGCCATGAGTTTCTCTAAGTTCGGTATCTGCCCAATATTCGCCGCTTCATCAATCAGACAACGCACATGAACAGGCAAGCGACCGCCGTACTCATCGTCGGCTTTGTCGCATAGAAGATTGAAAAGCTGTGTGTAGCACATAGAAACAAGGAAGTTGAAAGTTGCATCGGTGTCGCTTATGATGATAAACAAGGCGGTCTTTCTATCTCCGAGGGTGTCAAGCTCCAATTCATCATAAGCTGTGATGTCTCGAAGCTCTTTAATATCGAACGGTGCAAGCCTTGCTCCGCAACTAATCAATATGCTCTTAGCCGTCTTGCCAGTTGCTAAATGTCAAGGGTTTTTTAATCATTTTTCTAAATTATTTAAAAGTTTCTCGTAGTCGTTCAAGACAAGCCTTTCGATTTTGTCTTCAATAGTCTCCTTGCTTGTCTTGCTAAAGTGAACACCGACAACATACGTTGTGTTTCCTATTTTGTGGGTAAATGTTCCCTCGGGGGTAGTATTTTCTACTGCGCTGTTTGTTTCTTGCTCTTTCATATTTTTTCCCTTTCAAAAATGGGTATTAAAAAAGCTCTTACTGATTTTTAAGTCAATAAAAGCCTTTAATCTAAGATTTCTCTTAATTTATTTAGTTTTTCTTCAGCTTTGCCTTTGCGTTTGCTCTCGCCCTCAAAACGGATTGGGACACACATTTCGAGTATCCTGTCATAAATCCGCCTCAGATCGGTCTGTAGGGCTGTATTTTGCATTTCTTCGAGAGTTAGGTTGGTTGTCACAATTAACGGCTTACAGGCGGTGTAGCGCCTGTCAATGACGTTGTAGATTTGTTCTAAGGCGAAAGGGGTATCACGTTCCATTCCAAAATCGTCAATGATAAGTAGAGTATGCTTGTTTAAATCTTGGATATATTCATTCTTATCAATTTTCAAGTTCATCATATCAGCAAGAATAACGCCGAAGTTAGTCATACACACGGACACTTTCTTATCAATCAGAGCGTTAGCGATACAACCAGCTACAAAACTTTTTCCTGTTCCGACGTTTCCCCAAAGTAGCAAACCCATGTTTTCGGTTTTCATCCGCTCAAACCGGTCTACATAGTTCTTTGCCTTTTCCATATTGGGAGTGCTTCCGTTATCATTGGCAAACGTCCATTCTAAAATCTTTTTATCACGTATTCCTTGCGATCGAAGTTGAGTGACTAATTGAAAGTGGTTATCTCTTTCTCGCTTTCGATTTTCTTCGTCTCTTTCTATAGAGAGGCATTTGCACAGCGCCGGAAGTGTTTGGACTGTGTTTGTTTGGGGGCTTGTATATCGCTGTTGTCGTGGCGTGTTGCATTTACGACAATAGATAAGTTTGCTGTCAAAATCAATATACTCATCTTCTCGAAGTTCCCTTTGAGCTATTTTGTTAAATACACTTGAAATTTCTTTCATAAACTTTTGTCTCCTTTGTAATCATAATTTCTTGTTGTCGGTTGGTTAATAGATTTTGTCTCGGTGTCCTCCTTCGCCCATTTTCGTATAGTCGCTATATGGCTTTTATATGTCCTGCCGGTACTTGCCATGTATTCGCTTAACTTTTCGATATATTTTTCATAGAGAGAGGGAAGTTCGGATTTTAACTTATTTATGTCGTTATCGGTTAGCGAAACATTTTGATATTGACCATAAAAAAGAGCGAGTGAGGTAACCTCTTTCCCACTCTCTCTACTCTTATCTCTATACTCTAATCTCTTATCTCTATACTCTGGTGGACGGTTTTCGGACATTTGCGGACAAAGTGCGGACATTTGTCCACCCTTGTCACTTGGTAAAAGGCTGTTTTCCTTTAGTTTTACCCTTTCTTTATGTTTTCGTTCGGCTTCAGTTGACGACTTGCCAATAAGCGTTTGGATATTTGTCATAAACAGCGTTCCGTCTGTAAGCTCTTCAACAAGCCTTAATTGCATAAATATCTGCAACGCTTGTTCTACTGTGCCTACTTGGTGGTTAGTGAGAGTTGCTATCATCTGTGGGGTATAGGCGATGCCTTGCGATAAAAGCAACTGCCCCTCATTTTTGAGGGATAGAAGATACATTTTCAACAGAATGTTTGAAAACAAAAATCCGTCTTTAACGTCTTCGATTAAAAGTATTGTTTCATCTCTAAAAAAGTCTTCTTTGAGTTTTAGGAAATAATATTTTTTGTTGGTGGACATTATGGTTTCCTTTCGATTTTATTTTTTATATGAAAAAAGACGAACCATTTCTGATTCGTCTTTTTTGTATTTTTGAAATTTAAGTTTTTAGGTTGTGAGTTGATTGTAGGAGGTGCTTTATCTTAATTTTTTTTATTAAATACTCTTACCATATTAGTGGCAACTGCTGCGCCTACTGCTAATACTCCACCCACCTTTGCAAAACGCTCCTTTTTTTTATTTTGGTCGTCTTCTATGTTGGCTTTGCACCGCACACAAATATTTTCAGAGTCATCTGGTAGAGAGGTATTACATATTTTACACACATAACACAGTTCTATTCCACACCTTGAACAATAGTTGTCTTCGTGCTTGAATGTTCTTTTTAACCTATTGCTTTTGCTCTCTTCATTTGATTGTTTGTTTTTTTTATCACTCAGTTCACACTTAGGATTTAAGCAACCTTTAACCATCTTCATTAATATATTCCCCTTCTGCAATACCTATATAAAAAACTTGTTCATTTTCTAGATTGTTTTGCTGTAACACTTTATCGAGTTTAAGCGAAGCCCTAGTTTGCCAAACGCCTTCGTTTGTTCCGTCGTCATTTTTATCCCACTGCGCCAACAAAGTGGCATTGCTTTTTACTGTTTGCTCAATAAATGTAGAATAATCATTTAACACGGCATGCATCGCATCATACTCTTCCTCATTACAATATATACCGGCTTTCATAAGCGTTGAATTGTGTATTGCTTCAAAGCTTTGATGTATACTACTCATCCTGCTATCGATTTGCTCAATCTGCTTACCTTTAGCTGATTTAAATTCCTTGTTTTTCAAAAAATCTATATCAGATTTTATTGTAAGCCTTAATTGACAACTTGCATCTGAAAGCGATTTTAACGCTTGAACCTTTAGTGCCATTTTCAGTTGTTCATCTTTAACATTTAAAGCTTCAAGATATAAATTTTTTCCACTCTCACACCCAGCCAATCTGTCGTTTTGTTGTCCCACTATGACAGCTCTAACACTTAAATCAATACAATTCAATTGGTTTGATATAGCTTCAAGTTGTGATTGTATAGCTTGCATCTGCATTGCATTTGCAATTTGAGCAGGGTTGAAATTTGTTAGTTGTTCTTCTTTTATAGAAAGCTTATCGGAGTAGCGCCCTTTATTATTTCTAATTTGTGCATATAGCTTATCATTTTCTTTCACCAACTTAACAATTCCTTTTTTGATTTGACTTTTCATATCGTCAGAAATATCAACAACATATCTAAAGTCTTTTTTCAAGGAACTCGCTACTTCAACAGCAACCGGGGCTTGATTTACAACTACGTTATAAATCTCTTTTGCTATTTCTTGTGTTTTTTCTAATTTGAAATTTAATTGATGCGAAAAAAAATCAAGGGCGAACACAGGGTCATTCTTAACAGTTAAAACGTCGTGCATATAGATAAAATCTCCTCAACTTATATAACTTTCATTTTTACTCAGAAATCAATAATTTTTATTTTCTTGCAAATTATTCTTCTTCATCCTCTCCAACGTCCAAAACAAATTTGTCAAAATCACTCTGGTATAATCTATCCTGCAATATTCTATATTTCTCGAACTCGCTTTCCGCAAAAGCTTTGGCGATTTCCGCCGTGACCTTTCCTTTGTTTTGCAAAATCTCGGCATCGTTAAACTTTAAAAACGCATCGAGTTTTTCCGACCAGTCCGCCATAGTCATAGGGATATGCCGTCTTGCTTGCCTTGTTGCATAGTCAAGATACATTGTGGCGATTTCGTTAAGCTCTGTTAACTCATCGCTTAAAAGATAGTTTTTAGCAATAGAAACATCGGCTTTTACAATCTTACCGCTTGGCGCATTGCCCCAACTTGTTAGCCCCATGTTTTGTTTTGTGCTGTCGGCTCTGTCAATAATAAGCTCTGAGGCTGTTTTTTGATGAACGGCATAGTGCATTTTATTTTGAACCGTCGCAAAGAATTTTTTTGTAACTTTGCTATCTAAAGAATAGTCAACCGCCGTTGCGTAAAGATCGGTGATTTTCTGATAAAATCTTCTTTCGCTTGCTCTTATTTCTTGTATTTCGGCGACTAAATGTTCAAAATATGTTTCATCAAAAATTTGGTCGTTAATCAACCTGTTTTTATCCAAAACATATCCTCGTTTTGTGAATGTATCCAACACTTTGGTTGCCCAAGAACGAAACCGAACTGCCCGCTCCGAATTAGCCCTATATCCAACAGCCAATATACAGGGCAGGGAATAAAATTTATATTGATATGTTTTTCCGTTGTCGGCAACTTGTGCAAATTTTGCACAAGTTGAATTTTCGTCAAGCTCTTTGCTTTCAAATATATTTTTTAGATGCTTAGTTATGACGCTTCTTTCAACATCAAAAAGCTCCGCAATTGAATTTTGCGTGAGCCAAACTTCTCCGTCTTGAACCCTGACTTCAACGCCCTGTTCTTTTGCATCTGTTGTAAAAACTAAAAAGTCTATAGTGCTGTTTCTTATCTGTATTTTTTTGTTTTTCATTGGTCTCTCACATCTTTTCAAATATTTTTTTGTTGCTCGCCGTTAAAATAAAAATTGAATTTTTTTGTA
This sequence comes from uncultured Oscillospiraceae bacterium, assembly GCA_964369645.1. GTDB lineage: Bacteria > Bacillota > Clostridia > Oscillospirales > Ruminococcaceae > CAYJAY01. Next base: position 6,124 of record CAYJFO010000053.1, read on the forward strand.
AAGCTTATATTTTATTCAAATTCACATCAAATCCAGTTTACTTAAGTTCATTAGCGATTGACTTTTTCAAGCACCGTTTATCCATAGTCTCGCAAATAGAGCTTGCAATGTTGCTTGATTTTTTTAACTAGAGTGAAAATTTTAACGGTCGCTTTCATCGACCATATTACTTTTCAGGTCTAAAAACTTCTGAGCCATTGTAGGGTTGTTTTTAGTAAGCTTTTTTATACTTAAATCTTGTGCTTTATCATTAGCAAGTCTTAAATTGTTTTCAGATGATAACAAAGCCTTTTTAGTTTTTTCCAAATGGTCAATCGTTTTGTCAATCTCATCAATTGCTGTTTGAAATTTCTCACTCGCCAATCTGAAATTTCTTCCAAATTTGTCTTGAAAATCATACACTTCATTTTCAAAGTTAGCTATGTCAATGTTTTGATTTTTATACTCGGCTAGCTGTTGTTTGTATTCTATTGAATTTAAAGCTGCATTTCGAAGCAAGGTTATTATCGGAATAAAGAACTGAGGGCGCACAACATACATTTTAGGATATCTATAAGAAACATCAACTATGCCATTGTTATAAAGCTCGTTATCCGTTTCGAGCAATGAAACTAAAACTGCATATTCACAACCTTTTTCATTTCTATCCTTATCCAACTCTTTCAAAAAATCTTCATTCTTTTTTTTGGTTGCGGTGGTATCCATCTCGTTTTTCATTTCAAACATTATAGAAATAAACTCTATGCCACTATCAGTTGATTCTTTGAATATGTAGTCGCCTTTACTACCGTTTTTTGAGTCGTTATCTTTTTCAAAATATGCCTTTTGAAATCCGGTTGACCTCAAACGATTAAACTCTATCTCACAATGTTGTTCAAGAGTTTCGCCTAGCATTTTTGTGGAGAGTTTAATTTTCATATCTTTGTATCGATCAATAGTTTCATCTTTATCTTTTAGTTTTGATTCATAGCTCTCTTTCAAACTTTTAAGTTCAAGCACTGTTTCAGTTTTAGAAGATTCAATATTGGCTTGAAGTTTTGTAATTAACTTATCTTTCTCAGATAATTCATCCTTCTTTTTTGATTCTTCATCTTTTAATGCAAGTAATTTCTCCGATTCAGCTGATTGTATTTTAAACTTGAGTTGTTCAATTTCTTGTTTAGATTGGGATAGCTGTTTTTGCAATTCTGCTTTTGCATTGGCTTCAGCAAGTTTCAATTCGTTTTCTTTTTCGGTTTTCAAAGATTGTTCGCTTTGCTTTAATTCTTCCTGCAACTTGTCTATTAGTCTGTTTTTCTCTGCTATTTCTGTATTCCTCTTTGCCTCTTCATCTTTTAGCGCAGCGTTTTTTTCAGTTTCTGCCAAGCGAATTAACGATTTTAGCCGTTCAATTTCTGTTTTTGATTCGGACAAACTCTTTTCCTTCTCAGCTTCAGCTTTAACCCTAACGACATTTAACTCGCTTTCTTTTTCGGATTTCAGTAGTTGTTCTCTTTGCTTTAACTCTTTTTGAAACTCAGCATCACGAACTTGTCCGACAATAGCTATGTAACCAGATTCATCAACTTTGAAAGCTTCGCCACATCTTGGACATTTGATTTCGTTCATAATTTTTCTCCTTTGGCACGTATGATACAGTTATATGTTTTATAGTTGGAATTAAAAAAGATACTTGTTTTTCCTAATACTAAATGATTTTTTTGTGCCTTCAAGCACATCAACTACATCATCGATTATTTCACTTTCTAAAGATCCACTCTTAAATGTAAATTTGTTGTTTTGTAATTTATTTATGTTCACTCTAATGATTTGCTCCGCATCCGATACAACAGCTAAATTAGAATTATGAGTAATTATAATGATTTGTCGTCTTTTTTTCGCTTCTCGGATAAAAGGAACCAATATTTCGGCTACACTTTGATTATCCAAATTATCTTCCGGTTGGTCTAATATTAGTGGAATATCTCTTGCATCTAATAACAGATAAAATACTAATAATAGGCTGCCTCTTTCGCCTGGAGACAATGAATTTAATTCTTTACCGAACAACTGCAAAGAGTATCGTGCATCTAAGAACTTTAGCTTATAAAACATTTCTGCAAAAGCATCATATTTATCTTTTTTAAACATTTTGTGATAGCACTTACTCTCATCACTTTTGTCGAAAGATTCTTGAATTAAATTTATGAACTGTTTCACTCCTTCAACAGAAGAGAAGTCGCTTTCGTTGACCAATTCTTTTATATATTTTAGTCCATTGCTTCCTTTAAATGGTCCGTTAAAGTTATTGTCGATATAATTTTCAACAAACATATTTACGAATTCATCAGTTGCGTAGATTCCTGTTTTAATCTCAGCATCAAAGTTTTGTAATTGTTCTTTATAGTCATTTAAAAATTCTATAATCGGTTGCTTAAATGTGTCATAAACCTTTATTTCTTCTTCGTAACATTCAAAAATTCGAGCAACTCTATCTAATCTGTCGGCTTTTAATTTATTGGTATCGACTATGAGCTGTGAGTCTTTTAAATCTCCCAAATATTCTATTTGAAAATCAAATAAACTTATTTTTTCGCTAATGTCCTTACTGTTATCTTCCCATTCCTTAAGAGCTGTCAAGTATTTTTGATACTGCGTTAGTCGTCCTTGATTTTCCTCATTAAAAATATTAATTTGAGCTTCTATAATTGTTTTTTGATTCAATAAGGAGTTTGGATCTTCGCTTATATCAGAAATTGAGTGTTCTATTAAAGATATTTCTTCATTCCTGTTTTCAAGCAAAGATAAGATAGGAAAAAAATTAAAGGAATATTTAAAAGCACTATCTATATCTATATCAAAATCTAATAATTCTGCTGATATTAAGTTTACTTTTTCTTTAATGCTTTCCTCTAAATTTTCAAGATTTTCTTTAATTATAGACAACTTACTTCGTTGCTTTAGTAATAATTCTAAATGACTTTGCTTTTCATTGAAGATTTCATCTACTAATTTTAATTTGCTGATAAGAGCTTGATATTCTTCTGTATTTAAATCTTCAGGTGGGTTAATTATATTAGGTTTGTTTTTTTGATGTTCATCTAATTCACGCTGAAGAGTAGCACGTGTATTTATTAGAGTAGTCTTGTAATCACTATCCCTTTTTTCTTCAAGGCTTTTTATTTCTTTGTTTAATGTATCAATTTGCAAGAATAATTCGCTTTTGCGATTTTCTATCGCACTTGTTTTATACTTTAGCAATTCGTCAAAAGAAGCATAGCCTAATTTATCTTTATCATACATACGTGAAAAAACAACGCCGTTGATTTCGTTAACAAAATCTTCCACACTATCATTGCAAAAACTTTCAAAACTATTTTGTGGAACGAAGTGTACTAACTCATCGGAATGAATGTTAATATCATCATTCAAATTTTTTGTCACTTCAAAAGCATCTTCGTGCCAAGTTAAAGTTGCATTAAAATTCTTAGCTAATTTTTTGCTTTTAAATTTCTTAGCATTTAAAAAAGTGAACTCTGCTAAGTTATGTGAGTTGCTAAGCAGAGCAACAATTTCTGCAATCGCTGTTTTTCCACTTCCCTTATTTCCAATTACAGCAGTCATTTCAGGGTTAAATATTATTTCGACATTATTAAACCATTCGCCATTAGATCCAGAGTAGGATTTATCCCAGTCAATCGTCATTTTATCTAAAGTTTTAGTTTTATTTTTTTGAACTCTATCTAATGCAGGGGGAATATCACCTAAAAAAACACGTTCTGGCTCAAATATTACTTGTTGCAATCCATTAAATGTAGGATCAGCCTTTATCCATAACTTTTCTGATGTTGTATAAATTCTTGCATCATGATTATCAGAACAAATAATCATGGCTTTTTTACCTATAGAAGGGAAAACTTTGCTTTTATAATCATCTAAGTCACGCAATTGCCCCATCTCAAAAATGTTTACCGTTGATGCATATTCAGATTTTACGGCTTGATTATGAGGGAGAGAGTTTGAAATTTTATCATCAACTCCACTTGTTTTTCTACCTGCATGTATGGAAATTAATGCCTCGTGTAATTTGGCAAACTCTAAAATATCTTTATAATCCCAATATATTTTTTCGTTATCATCTTTATTCTTAGCATTTGAACGCTTGAAAGAATTGAAATCTTCACATAGTTCTTTTAGATCTAATTCATCAGAGAATATCAATACAACATGGATATTCGTATCTCCTTTGTCTGTACGCAACTCCACACCAGGAAGGAAGGCTATTTCTGGAGCTAAATTCCTCAAATCAGTTATTCGTTTTTCTTCAATTGTAAAATGATCGGTGATTGCTACGAGAGCAATATTATTTTCTCTCAATCTTTCACATAAAATTTTATCGCTATCTGACGCTAAATAATCGTAATCATATGAACTGGCTGTATGTAAATGCAAATCCCATCTTCGCCATTCTGAGCCTCTTGGATATTCTGACATTTTTCATGTCTCCTTATCTTAATTATCGTTTTTAAATATCTAATTAAATTCTATCCATTAGTACAGTATTTCTTATCACACTCATCACACCACTGTCCAAGTTTATCATTAAGCCATTATGCTTTTTATGATACATCAAAAATTATAGTTTTTGATATACATAAAAATTACATACTTTTCATGCAAAGTTATTAATATTAAGTATATCACTTGTTTGCCATATTTCAACATATTTTTTAAATAAAATAACGGAAACAAGGGAACTTTACAGCGAGGGTATTTAAAACCTAAAAATTTTGAAAAACACTTAATTCAGTTGTTTTTTTATGCGTAATGTTGCAACTATTTCTCCCACCCTTGCTCCGCAACTCTCCGACTACTTTTCTCCCTCAATACAATCTCATCAAGCGTTTTTCTAATCCTCTCTGCACTTCCGATCTCATCTCTCAAAGCGTTCATCTTCCACTCACAAAGCGAAACATCCTTCTTCAATTTACTAATATCATTCGCCCATTGTTTCGGCGATATTTTACCCCTGGTAGAAACATAATCGCCCCAATATTTATTAAGCTCATTTGCTCGAACAAGCTCGGCGCAATGCGTAGCATAAAACTGTTGTTTAGTTTCGCCTTGCAACTTTTTAAATAGCTTTAAAAGTGGTTTAAATCTGTCGTATTCTTCCCATAAGGCTATTTGTTTCTCGCTATCGTCAATAGCTTTTTGAGTGTTGTTAGCCTCTCGTTTTAGAACATAAAAACTCTCGTTCATATCAACTATCTTTGAGGTAAAGTCTTCGATACTATCAACGTTATGTTTCTGCAAGAAGCTCCAAATAGACACATAATTTTTAAGGTCTTTTGCTTTTTGATATCTGCTTATTGTCCCTGTTTTGTTTGCTTGTAAAGTGTCAATAATCGAAGCTTTAATTCCGGCTTGGTTTAAATCTATCGGTTGCGCTTTCAACTCCCGTTGCCATTTCATAAGCCTTGTTATCCTCGCTCTTGTTTGAACGATCATTTTATTATCGTGTAGTATCTGCCGGTTGGCGTTCCCTCGGTCGGTGGCAATGCCTTTTCGCTCCATCTGTGAAGCGGATACACCAAGATGAATTTGCGGGATAAGGGAGACACCTTGTCTTTCGTAACTCCGGTGGTCTATGCGTTCAGAATGTCCAATCTTTTCAAGATAGCGATTACAATGCTCACTCCAGTTTGCTCGCCACAATTCTGCATTACCCCTATCATTCCAATCGGTGGTATCTTCTTTGTGTGATTTCCAGTTTCCGCTTGCAAGTTTTATTCGCTGTCCGTTCTCGTCAAGGTCGTAAACCTTGCATGATTTTGCGCCCCATTCGCCATTATTCTCAAGTGGGCGCATAGTCAACAAGATGTGACAATGCGGGTTATTATCGCCTTTATCGTGTATGCAAAAGTCGGCAATCATACCTTTTGATACAAAGTTTGCTTTGCAATACTCACGCATGAAAGCCGACCATTGTCCTTTTGGTAGTTCTTTTGGAAGTGCAACTTCAATCTCTCGTGCAAGTTGAGCATTTTTAGATTTTTCTATCTGCTCAACTGCATTCCAAAGAGTAGAGCGGTCTGCGTACTCTTTCGGTGCGTGGTCGGGCAAAACTATCTCGGTATGTATGACACCGCCTTTTTTTGTGTAGTCGTGAGTTTCGCCGTCATATTCATTTGTGATTTTCTCTGTCAACAACGGTGATAAAATGAACAAAAGTAGCGTTTAAAAAATGAACAAAA
>CAYJFO010000054.1:0-12159 GCA_964369645.1 uncultured Oscillospiraceae bacterium
GGGGTGGGACCAGTGGGGGAGAGTCGAAACTCCCCCAGGTTCCCCTGACAAAAACGGCAAAAACATTTAAAAGAAATCAATTGTGGTTTTTTGCAAAATGCCCAAACACGATTCCACAACAGAGCTTTTGCGACAGTCTACCCTATCCGTTAAACCAACCTTTAAGGCTTCGGCTTGGGTTTTTCATGTTTCGCCGTTGCTTCACACATCCGAAAACCAACACCGCCACAGCAAAAAGTAGGGCGATTAAATAACAACTAAGCTCTGTTATAACTATAGCCCAAAAACCTTCGACGGTGGCAAGCCGACCCAACATAAGGTTGTATCGAATTAAAAACACTATCGCAACGATAAAACTAACTGTTGAAAAAAGATATATAACAGATTTTTTTAAGCAAAGCCACAGGGCAAGCAACAAAAAAACCACGTTGATTAAAATTCCGATATCCGCCAAAAGAGAAGCAATGGGCCCCACCATTATAATTGGGATAAACGAAAGCACAAAAGACATGTGTTCAAACACAAAAAGACAAAAAGCAAACGGAACAAAAACGGTTAGTATGCTTAAAATATTTGTGGCAACGGCAACTTTCACCGTTTTGTCAAACGGTTCTTTTTGATTAAATATATTTTTCAAATCGGAAACTTCGACAAGCTTTTTAATGATGTTATCGACTTGGGTTTTGGAAAAACTTTTGCTTTGCTCCAGCTTTTCCCCCTCTAGAAGTTCCGTTGCGCTAACCTCCAGCACGTCGCATAGCGGAAGCAGCAACGATATGTCGGGAAAGCTTAAACCACGTTCCCATTTACTCACCGCCTTGTCCGACACGTTGAGTTTTTGCGCCAGTTGTTTTTGAGTTAAATTCTTTTGTTTTCTAAGTTCGGTTATAAACTCGCCGAAACGTTTGTTATCAGGAAACATTGAAAGCTACCTCCTGAAAAAATCATATACTATAAACAAAAAATCTTCAACCGCCTGTCGGTAGAGTCTTTTGTTTACTGGTTTTTTGCTTCGCTTTAAGGCTTTGCTTTAAAGCTTTGCACCCTTTCGATGATTATGTTAACCCCAACGCCAAACGCGACAATAAGCCCCCCAATAAACGATTTTTGGTTAAATCCTTGCGATAAGACAACGTCGACGAGAACTCCGCAAAAAACTTCGCCCACAAACGTTAGAAGCGTAACCCGAAACGCCGGAAGTTTTGGAACAACAATGTTGAACAAAAGAACAACGGTTATGCCCAATATACCGCCGAGGTATACAATCGGGTTTGTATTAAGCGTGAAATTTTGAAAAAACGGTTCATTTAACCCGAAAACCGCCACCGCCACCAACGTTATAGGAAGCCCCACAACATGGTTTATAAACGAGCCTTTAAGCGAGCCAATTCTCTCGCCAAGCTCCGCGTTAACCGTTCTTGAAAGAACGACCGTAACGCCGGTTAAAAGCGAAAGCACAACGGCAAACATCGCGCCTTCGGTTGAGTCATCCAACATTACCACAATGCCGGCAATCGCAAACGCAAGACCTATGAGCGTTGTTTTTTTGAACGGGTATTTGTTTGCTCCGAAAAGGCCAAAACAATCTATCACAACCGAGGACAACGCCTTTGCCAAAAGTCCAAGCGCGACTATACTTGTAAGACTTATTTTGCCAAACGAAAAGTTGTTAAAAACGGTAGTCAAAAAACCAAAAACTCCGCCGAGAAACATCCATTTAGGGAAATCCACCTTAAAAGAAACTTTTTCTTTTTTTAGTTTAATGACTAAAAAGCCGAAGACGCAACCGACTATGTGGATAACCACCGAGGCGGTATAGATACCATAGGACTCGGAAAGACCTCCGTTAATAGCTATCATAATTGAGATGGTCATACCGGTTAAAAGCGCGAGAAAGTTATACATATATAAATTTAACCTTTCATTGTAATAGTAATTATTTCGAGTTGATTTGTATTGAATGGGTTAATGATATACTGTTTTACATAAAAAAGATATGACAAATGTCACATCTATGGTAAACTATTATTAAGGGATTATTCTAAAACCTGTGAAGGAGAGCCAGACAAATGAAAACAGGCGTTTTATCAAAACAACACATAGAACTTTTAAAGTCGTATAACCTCGAATTGTCCGATTTTTCGTATGCAACAACCAAACAATATAAACCGGGAGAAACTATCGTTCAAGAACTCTACCCTATAGACAGCATAATGTTTGTCGTTTCGGGCAAAGCGAAAATCTATCTGTCGTCGGGTGACGGCGAAGACGTAATCCTCGCGTACTATATTTCAAGCGGCATAGTAGGCGACGCCGAACTAATGTCGGGCTCGACAATTGCAACCACAACTATGATAGCGGTGACCGATTTTGTTTGTATATCTTTGCCGTTAAAACATTACGCAACAACACTTAAAAACGATGTTAAATTTTTAAACCGCATAGGCGCAGAACTTGCAAACAAACTCACAAAATCCTCTAAAACCGTCGTTATGCATTCGCTTTATTCAACCGAACAACGACTTTGTGCATATATTGTTAAAACAGAAAAAAACGGATGTTTTTCCGAAACGTTGACCGATGTTTCAAAGGCAATCGGTTCGAGTTATCGCAACATGTTAAGGGCTATTAAACGTCTTTGTGATAAAAAAATAATCGAAAAGCTAAACGGAAAATACAAGGTTGTTGACCGAAACGCTCTTTTAAAGATAGCCCCCGAAACGCTGTATGAGCTGTAAAGTCAAAGTTTTCACCACTTTGCCTTTACAGCTCAATTTTCTATTTAACCTTTGTTTTTCTCTCGATTGAACTATACCCTTTATATTTAAACAATATAAATATAATTACGGGAAACGCGAACGGCAACGTTAAAACATAGCGGTATGAGAAATATGTTGGTGTTGTCGCAAGCGCACCTAGCCACGGCAAAAGATAAAGCGCGACAGGAAGAATGTACGCAGAACGTTTTGACGATATCAAAACTGCTATTGTAAACAGACCAAAAAACCCGAGGAACGCAGGTGGAATGAAAACATCGCTTTCAACAAAACGCCCTTTAATGTCGATGCCAAAGTATTTGTTAAATATATTATCCTCAAAATATACAATGTCGCAATATCCGTTGTTATCGTCGTAACTTACATAACCGCTATCCCAAAATCCTGTCTGCCAAAATCCCCTCGTAAGGGTAAGCCATGCGGTTAGATAGCTGTCAAAATTTTGTGGCAAAAGTTCAAGCCACAACACCAGAAAACCGCCTACGTTGTCCGCGAAATATTCTCTATCAAGATAAGGCCCACTTTTAACGGGGTCGGAGGTGTTCGGATAGTAGTTCATCTTAACACCTTCGATGTCCATAAACTTTGTCAGTCTTTCCTCTTGTGATTCTGTTAGTTCTGCCCCTTCTTTAAGCGAAAAAACAATCTGTTGAAGCGGAACGGAAAACTGTTCTTGAATTTGGGCTGTTGGAATATCAAGATATGCATAAAGCGGCCCCGTTATGAGTTTCACAAAGATAAGCATAGCCGCGAAAACGACGGCTTTTTTAACAAACTTCGTGCGGTAAAAAGCGAGCACCAAAACGCAAACAATCAACATTATAAGTGTTCCAACGCCGCGGAAAAAACAAACACAAAGGCCCAAAGCGACAAACTTTACAAGTCCTTTGTTCGTTTCAATAATTGCCCCTTTGCTGTCGACAATATCAACAAGATAGAGTATTAAAAGCGTTATTATAGCGTGGAACGGTATGTCTTTCCAAACCGTTATCGCGTTTCCGCCAAACATCGGCGAGGAACAAAAATATAGTATCGCAAGAGCTGAAAAAAGGATTGGAAGTCCCCTTTTGCGCATCCAATAAACACTGTATGCTAGACTTAGCGCAAGGAAAATCATCTGGCTAATCCCGAAAAACATAGCTCCGGCTTGGTGGGTTCCGCCGAAAAGCATTCCGATATTGAAAAACAGTTTGACTATAAGTGTATATGCGACGGGGTGCCAGTCGTTATACGGAAGTATTCCAAGGGCTTGTTCAACAACCCACGTCGAATCTGCCGACATGCGAATCGGACCAAACGCCAAAAACACCGGAAGCCATGCCACAAGTAAAACCGCTACATATGCGAAATATTCTTTTTTTGTCGGAACAATCTTGTCCCCAAAATCAAGCGAGATACTTTTTGCAATGTTAACGTATCCAAGCGACATAACACCATAGAAAAAAAACAACACCACAAACAACGCCGGTTGAAACATCGTCCAATCGCGTGGCTCGCCACCCGTTACAATAGTGTAACGCGCGACAAGGAAAAACGAAACGATAGCGGCAAAGACTGTCGCCGAAATCTTTGTTTTTTTGTCGCTTTTTTTTGCGCAAAACGTCCCACCGAAAAAAGATATGAGAAATATCCCAAACGTCCATGTCGGGGTTATTGGAAACATTTTAAATGTGATGTAAAACGCAGTGAAGACCGCGGCGAAAATTATGCCGAAAAGTATTCCGCGTTTGTTGTTTTCAAAAAAGTTGTTGTATCCTTGTTCAAAGTTCATTTAAAACCTCGTTTTAATTTTTTGGTAGATATTTAGCCTGACTGTATTATACAATATATCGCCATAAATGGGTAGAGCCCTATGTCAACAACTTAACAATAGTTAAAGCTTCTACCTCAACACATACCCATGCATATAATCCACTCGATAACTTTCGTTTTCAGTGTCGTGGTAAAACACCATGTCTCTTATATAGAACTCCCCGCCACCTACAAGCGTGACAGACATCACGCTTTCGTTTTCGCTATAGCCCTCGCTAGCGCCGCTTTCAACAATTAAGGACAACACTTGGTCATAAAGCAAGTCGAACGAGATTTCAAATTGAGTGCCGTCGCCGTCTTGAACCAAAAGCATGGTGTCGTCGCCTCGTAAGGCATCTTGAACGTCACCGATGCTATAGACATCGAAATGAATAGTGTCAAACCCCGAAGTGTCCAGTTTGTCAAAATAGTTATATCTGTTATATTTTTTTATCGGATCGTTGTTATCATCGTCGTCATATTGGTAACTTCTCTCAAACCCGAAAATCCGAAAAAACGTTTCGTCGCGGTCGAGGCTTTCCCCCGAAACACGTCCCAAAAATTGATCTGCCCCTTTTCCTCCGCTGAACGAAAGATAATTGAAAATTTCGACTATCTCGTTTTTTTGTTGGTTGGTATATTCGCCTTGCCCCTCGCTCGTTATACTTTCAAGCCTTGAAAGTTGGCTAGAGGTTGCAATATCGATAACATTAAGCGGAGTCGCACCAAACAAAAACACCAAAACCGCGGCAACTATAAAAAACAAGTTTATATCAATTTTTTTGTGTAAAAACAAAAACGCGACAAAACAAACCGACAACGCGACATATACGATCGAGATTAAAAACATAACGGTAAATCCATATGCCGATGCACGAATTGCAATCGCTATAACCTGCATGAAGATTATGGGAATTATAATAAACTTTCCATATTTATAAAAAAGTCCGACAGCTTTTCCGCTATAGCTTTTAAGCGCAAAGTTGAAAAAGATAAACAAGGCGGTTGCAATTGTTGAATAATAGTTAATCTCGCCCGCCGGCATTTCAAACGTGAATACTATTATCAAAAGATATAGATACAGTATCGCGATTAAAATTAGATATAGCGAAAGCCCAATGTTTAGCGCCAAAACTTTGAACAATTTTGAAATCTCAAAGCTGTTACCTTTCGGAAGCCCTGAAATAAAAAGGTTAATAGCTATTACTATGTAACAAAAAAGAGCGGTGACCGCTATATATTCAAAAAGGTCGTCGAGCGAAACTATCATAGCGTCAAACGCAAGGATAGACACCAAAAGTCCGACAAAAACAACCGTCGCGACTGCAAGCGAAAAGATTCCCGATGTGATAATTTTGGGCAACATCTTTTTTTGGTCAGTCGTTTTTGAGATAAAATAAAGCGCCAAAAAGCCCAATACCAAAAACAACCCGATATAAATCATATATACATAGTTTTCAAACGTTCCGCCAATCTTGGCCGCTTTGTCGGTTATAAAAAGCCAAGCGCCACAAACCCCTATTGACAAGGCGGCGTTAATGGCAAGATATTTTCTGCCGCTTTTCTGATTGAATTCAAAAAACTTTGTCAAACAAAAAGCAGTTATAATTCCGAAAAAACCGGCTGTCACCCAAAATTCCGAATCTAACAAAAAAGTTATATCAAGCAGAAGTTCAAGTTTTAAAAGCAAAAACAACCAAAGGGTAAAACCAAATACCACGACGTTGTCTTTAACGCTTTCTTTGATATCGTTAAATTTTTGTTTCACATATTGTTTAATTTTCATTTCAACATTATTCCCCTCAATCAATATTTAATCAAAATTTACGAAATTTACACACTTTTTACAATACGTTATATTATATATGATTTTGATATGTTATTCAAATGCTGCGTTAAAAGGGTGTATATAAAGGCGTTGATTAACTTTTTAGATATCTCCCCCGCCTAAGGCGGTGACTTCGTCGGGGGAGATATCTAAATCAACTCTTTTTTTCCACTCCTGCTGAAATTAATATACACATTAACGAATTATTAACAAATTTTGCGTGGGTTGTTGCATAATGTCGTACTTTTATGTTAAAATCGTATTGTTATTTCAAAATTCAGTTCAGATTGGTAAGAAAACAATATGATAAAAAATCAAGGCATGAGCGGACATCTGTTCGCTATTTTTACGATAGCGGTGTGGGGAAGCACGTTTATGATGTCCAAAATCCTGCTTTTAGATTTCTCGCCGTTCGAGATAATATTCATACGTTATCTTTTGGCGCTGGCCATTATGATGGTCGTTGTTCCAAAGATAACGAAACCTAAAAGAAAATTTGAAGAGCTATATTTTGTTGCGGCCGGCATAGTTTCAATTCCGCTGTACAGCATATTCGAAAACACCGCCCTATCATACACTACCGCAGCAAACGTCAGTATAATGGTTTCGACCTCCCCTTTTTTCACGGTTGTACTTGAAAAGATACTTAACAGAAAACAAAAAATTTCGAGATCTTTTTTTGTCGGATTGGTTGTGGCGCTTGTTGGGGTTGCGCTTATCAGTTTTAACGGAGTTATAAATCTTGAACTTAACCCGACCGGAGATCTTCTCGCGCTAGCGTCTGCGTTTTTGTGGGCAGTTTATTCGATACTTTTAAAGAAAACAGGAGAAACGGGGATTTCGCCGACCGAGTCGACAAAGAGAATTTTTTTCTATGGTTCTCTCGGAATGCTTTTAACGGTTCCTTTTATAGATTACAGCATAACGCTTGACACGTTGATTAAACCGATTAATCTCGCATGTCTGTTATTTTTAAGCGTTGTCGCGTCTGCGGTTTGTTTTGCCACATGGAACATAACAATACGTAAGATAGGAACGCTAAAAGCCAGCGTTTACATATATTTTATACCGGTGGTTGCAACGTTGACGGCATTTTTGTTCTTAAGAGAAGAGATAACGCTCATGGCGTTTTTCGGAATAGTTTTGGTTATCATGGGGCTTTTAATCTCGAAATATAAAGACCTTTTAAAACTTAAATCAACATGATGAAAATTACCCTAGCTTATAATGCATTTTTGCTTATTTGAATATATATACAAAATTTAAGGAGTACCAAATTTATGTCATTTATTCTAGTAGTTGATACAACATGCGACTTAACTATCGAAAGAGCAAAGGAACTTGGCATTGTCATGATACCGCTAACTGTAAACTTCAAAGACGGATCATATCAAGACAAATACGAAATTTCTAACGAAGAATTTTTTAAAAAGCTAACCTCGTCAAAAGATCTTCCGACAACGTCGCTCGTTTCCCCCGCGGCGTTTGAGGATCTGTTCAACAAATATCCAAACGATGATATAATGGTTTTGACTATCGCAACAAAGCTTTCGGGAACAAACAACTCTGCTTCAATAGCAAAAGAAATCTGTGGACGCGAAAACATTAGTATAATTGACTCGAAAAATACAACGTTTGGGCTCGCTCTTCTAGCAAAGATGGCGGTTGAACTTCGCGATAAAGGCACAAGCTTGAACGACGCAACCGCAAAAATAACAGAGCTTGCCGATAAACTTCGTATAGCGGCGGTTATCGACGTGCTCGACTATCTCGTAAAAGGCGGTCGCCTTTCCAAAACTTCGGGCGTTGTCGGTTCTGTTCTTGGCGTTAAGCCGATTATAACGGTTGAGGATGGCGAAGTTAAGTCAATAGGCAAAGCAAGAGGATTCGCAAAGGCTACAGAAGCTGTTTGCGAAAAGTTCAAAGCAGAATATGACAGCTCGCTTCCCGTAATGTTTGGGCATAGCATAGCCCCCAACGAAGCAAAGGCGCTTCAAAAGCTTTGCGGGATTAAAGATGCCGAGATTGGTTCTGTTGGTAGCGTTGTCGGAACACACGCGGGTCCCGGATGTTGCGGCGTTGCATACTTTATTAAACAATAATGAGTGATGTAAATTCACTTTTAAAACAGGTTATCAAAGAGGCAAGAAACATCAAAATACCTGTGTCAAGGGCTATTAACCCGACTGTTTCGATAAACAGTCGGGTTAAACGGCGTTTTGGAAGTTGTAAATCAAACGCGTTCGGTCACACGGTTGAGATAGCCGAAAGAGTGGTTAGTTCAGGCGAATTTGCGATTAAAGAAATTCTAGCCCACGAAATTTTACATACTTGTTTCGGTTGTAAAAATCACGGCGAACGTTGGAAAAGATACGCTGCGCGAATGAACGAGGTTTACGGCTATAACATATCAAGGACGACAAGTTGCGAGGCTCTTGGAATTGAAGACGACGCAAAACCACGGTATATTCTCGCTTGCGAGAAATGCGGCGTTGAGTTTAAACGCATAAAAAAAACACGGTTTGTCGAACACCCCGAACATTATCATTGTTCATGCGGCGGAAAGATAAAACGGATAAAATAACCCTACCCTTGCAACCAATATTCACCTGCTGCAAATCTCCATTTTCCGCAAGAGTTTTTATATAAATTCAGCTATTCATTTTTTGTTTATATTTTATGTATAGACGTTTCAATTTTTTAAGCGTATAATAAATAATGAATTACTGTATTTTTATTTAATGTGGGTAAAATTTTATGGCTTTTTATAATCTGGCAGCTGAATATGCCTCGTTAGTAATAATCTGTCTTGCTACAATAAGTTTTGCTATGAACGAAAGTAAAGGCACGACTAGATACGGCGCGTTAAAATGGATGCAACTTGCAACGCTTGTGTCAATCGTTGCAACGATAGCTTCGCTTATTACGGCAGATTACTTTATGAACTATCCTTTGTGGATGGTGGACGCCTTAAAATATATGTATTTTTTCACCTCTCCGATAGCGGCGCCAATGGCGTTGTTTTATGGGATAACTTTGATATACCCAAAAACCTATAAAATCAACTTTTTCAAAAAACATTATTGGGCATGGATGCCATATGCAATCTATTGTTTGTTTGTTGCCACCAACGGCATTCACAGGTTAATCTTCACGATTTCCCCAACAATCGGATATGTGCGCGGAGAACTGTTCAGAATAACATATATCATAGCGTTTTACTATTTCGGTTTAGTTATCTTCTTCACCATCAAAAACTTTAAATCTCCGCAAAGGTTAAGCCTTTTGCTTGTGTGTTTAAACCTTTTTGTCGCAACAATAATTTTTTGCACACAACTTATCTTCCCTCCGCTTCAACTGTCCGGTCTTGCAAGCGTTGTCGGTGTTTTGATAATCCAGTTTTATATACATAACGTTTCACAAAACGCAGATCCTTTAACAGAACTGCTCAACAGAGCCTCTCTCACGAAAAGGATGACTAAATTTCGCGAAACAAACACGCCATATTCCCTTTTTGTTTTCAGCATTAGAAACTTTAAAGGGATAAACGAACGAAATGGTTTAAACTTTGGTGATGCGTTGCTTGAACAGATAGCGTTAAGATTTAGAACGTTGTTTTTAAACAAACAGATCTTCCGATATTCCGGCGATGAATTTGCTTTGCTTTTACCTAACTACGACAACACACTTAAACAAAAAATTCAAAATTTGTGTGAAAGTTTAAAACAACCTTTTGATGTAGACGACAGCGCTTTTACGATAGAATTTGTATATGCACAGGTAGATTTCCCACAGTTTGGAACCAAAACGCAAGAAATTATGTCCGCAATGGACTATTCTCTATCGATAATCAAAAAATCTACAAACGACACAGTCAGTTTTTACGACATCAACATTGTCGATCAGATGAAACGCAGAAACTATGTCATCGAACGTATAAAAAAGGCATTGGACACCGATGGTTTCGAGATGTTCTATCAGCCTATCTATTCAATACAAATGAACGACTTTTCTATGGCAGAAGCTTTAATACGCTTTAAGCCGGAACAAGGCGACTTTATCTCTCCGGGAGAGTTTATACCTATAGCGGAAGACACCGGTTTAATTGTAAAGATAACAGAAATGATGTTGGAGCTCGTTTGTTCCGATTACAGCCGAATTATCCAACAATTCGGTTCAAAGTTAAAGCTAACTTCAATCTCGGTCAACTTCCCTTACTCAATGTTTATGAAAAAAGGTGTTGCAAAAGAGGTTAACGACGTTATAACACGCCATAATCTTTCCCCCGATATGATAAGAATAGAGCTCACAGAACGCACATTTGCAACCGATCTCGACGTAACGCTTGAGATGATGCAAGAGTTTCTTGACTATGGATTTTCATTTGAGTTGGACGATTTTGGGGTTGAATATTCCAACTTTAGCATGTTTTTCCGCGCCCCTATAAACATCATAAAATTCGACCGCAGTTTTGTTGTAGGTTCTACGTCAAACGAAAAACATCGTGATTTTTTCAATAAATTTATTTTAGCGGTTAAAGCACTTGACAAAGATATCGAAATTGTCATGGAGGGCGTCGAAGACGAGGAATTGAAAAGGTTCCTCATAGAATGTGGCTGTGATTATATCCAAGGTTTTATTTTCAGCAAACCTTTGCCGTTCAATGACTATTGTAACTTTATCTCGAAAAAGTCTGCGGAATAGTTTGTGTTTGTTTTAATAATGGTAAACCACAAGGTCGTTGTAAAATTTAATTAAACATCTTAATAATAGAAAAAAGAAAAACCCTCCGTATTAGTACGGAGGGTTTTTTTCATCTACCCTACCCAATATATCTATACTAGATAATCTGCGTAGTTTGGTATTTTAGAGACGATACTTTATAACAGTAAATCTAATTATTGACAAGGGTATCTCTTTTAATAAAGTAATACGCAAGTCCTATAAATGACATTGAAATGATAACCCAAAAAGTTGGTTTAATACCGTTTCTCTTACAGTCATTATACACAAAACGTAATATTAATACAAAAATTGGCGCAAATGAAAGAAACATAAAAGATGCTGAAGCTACCATTATATAAAGAATGGTTTGCTCACTGTATCCTCCGTTAAAGTTCGCATAAATACCAAAGGCAAACAAAGATATAAAAATAATTAACGATAAAACAATAAATACAATCAAAGGTTTGGATTTTTTCATAGTTGCAATCTCCTTTCGTATGTTGAGCACAAGCTCAACTTTTGAATTTGGATTACGCAATTCAATAACCGACACTTCGAAAATATCTGCAAGTTTAAACAATTTATCAGAAGATGGCTCAGCCGTGTCATTTTCCCATTTTGAAATAGACTGTCTGCTCACTTCCATTTGTTCAGCAAGATACTCTTGTGACATTCCATTGATTTTGCGTAACTCTCTAATTTTTTCGCCTAATGTCATATTCATTAAGTATCACCTCCTGATCTCATTGTATCAATGGTATAGTTGCAAGTCTAGCAACTATACCGCAACTTGAGTTTACATTTGGTTGCTATTTCACAAAATTCTATATATGTCTTAAAATAAAAAACTCAACCGACTGGTTTGGTTTTTGGGCGCCATCCGGATTTGAACCGGAGGATAGAGGTTAAACCTCTGCATGTGCGAATTGATTAACTTTTTAAAAAAAGAAAAAACCTCACATCACATAAACATGTTGCGAGGTTTTCTTTTGGAGGCGCCATCCGGATTTGAACCGGAGGATAGAGGTTAAACCTCTG
>CAYJFO010000055.1:0-12032 GCA_964369645.1 uncultured Oscillospiraceae bacterium
GGCGGAGCTTATTTCATCATGTCCAAAATAGCTTGTTTTGAACGAGCTCCGGCGGCTTGAGTTACTACCTTGCCATTCTTAACTACCATAAGAGTAGGGATGCTCATGACAGAGTATTTCGCCGCAAGTTCCGATTGTTCGTCTACATTGACTTTGCAAACTTTGATGTCGTTTTCCTCCGCTGCAATTTGGTCGATTATTGGGGAAACCATCTTGCAAGGTCCACACCATGGAGCCCAAAAGTCTACTAATACGGGTTTTTCGGATTTAAGGACTTCGCTTTCAAAGTTTTGGTTTGTGATAATTAATGCGCTCATTGTTTATTTCTCCTTTTAAATTTATATTATTTTTTGAATATTCTCGTCAATTACATCTTTTCCAATAAGACCAGAATAGATGCTGAAAATTTCGCCGTCACCGTTAATAAATGTTGTGGTTGGAAGAGCTCTAAATTGGTAGGTTAGCGCAAAGTTTAACTCGCTGTCAAACACTATAGGCATAGTATACCCGTTTTCGTCGATAAATTCTGTTGCTGACGCAACCGTTTCGCGACTTCCGTCGGTTGAGTTAATCATCAAGAAAACTACATCTTCGCCATATTCTTGATACGCTTGTTCAAAGTCAGGAAATTCGGCAATGCATGGCGGACACCAACTTGCCCAATAGTTTATAACAACGGGTTTGCCCGCATAGTCAGACAGGCTTACGGCGTTCCCGTCTTTGTCGTAGACTACAAAATCGGGAGCCAAGACAACGTCGGGGTCGGGTTCTTCTGCCTGTTCAACCATGTCGCTCGAAGAATTTTCGGTTTGTGGAGCGAGTGCAAGTTGTGTTTCTTGTGTTGCTTGCGGTGTTTCTACTTGATTAGATACCATATCATAAATAAAATAGGCAGAACCGATGATCGAAACAAGAAGAGTAATGGTGATTATTAAGGTAAGTTTGTTGTTTTTCATCTTGATGACATTTCCTTTCTAAATAACCCAAGAATAGAATATACTTATTATGTTGGTTGCGATTAATATTCCAAGGATAATAAGGACTATTCCACTTATAGTATTGATTACTTTATAATGGCGCTTGATAAAATCAAAAGATGTTTTAAGTTTGTCAAGCAAAAGTGCGCTTATTATAAACGGAATACCAAGACCCAAAGAATAAAGTAAAAGCATGATAATTCCTTGAACTGCGTTTCCGCTTGTTGCTGCGAGAATTAGCGCAGAACCCAAAAATGCTCCGACACACGGTGTCCAACATACTGAAAACACAAGCCCAAAAACAAACGAAGAAAGAACACCTCTCTTTTTACCCTGACCGTTTGATTTGTTAAATATAGTTAAAACGGGAAGTTTAATTATGCCTAAAACAGAAAGGCCGAATAAAATTATTAGCAACCCACTTACAAGATATACCTGTCTTGAATAGACTAGTAATAAAGAACCGAGAACTCCGGAAAATGCACCAAGTGCTACAAAAACGACGGTGAATCCCGACACAAAAGCTATAGCGTTTATAACGGCGGTTTTTTTATTTTTGCTTTCGGTGTCCGCCGCAAAATATGAAATATATACGGGAAGCATGGGTAAAAGACAGGGAGATATAAATGTTATGATACCTTCTAAAAATGATAATAAATAGTGCATAAATGTGTAACCTTTATTTTCTTCTTGATTTTATTATGAATAGGATTTAATATATAGTATATGACATCTTTAAAGAAAAGAATTATCATGATTTTATTTATTATTTTAGTTATAACAATAACTGTTGCTTGGATTTATTTCTACATTGATACAAATAAACTTGAAATGACAGAGTATCAAATCTATAGCGAGAGATTGCCAAGCTCATTTGACGGATTTAGAATAATGTTTCTAAGTGATCTTCACGAAGCAGAGTTTGGGGAAAATCAAACAAGGTTAATTGAGAAGATAAAAAACATCGAGCCAGATATAATAGTGGTGGGTGGCGATATCTTTTCGGCATTACCCGAAAGTTTCGAAAAGATAGAATATCTGTTTAAAGAGGTTTCAAAGCTTGCGCCGACATACTACACACCCGGAAATCACGAGTCGCACGAAGGCGCGTATTATGAGATGTTAAAAGAGATAGTTGATCTTGATATCAAGATATTATTTAATCAACATCAAACTATATCGATTGGACAACAAAGTATAGATATACTTGGGCTTCGCGACCCGGGCTTTGCACCGGATATAAAGATTAACAAACCGCGAGAGATAGCCGAACGTGAACTTAAGCAACTTATACCTGAGCAACCGGAAAACTTTAGTGTTTTAATTTCGCATCGCCCCGACTACATTGAGATCTATGGAAAAAGTGGAGTTGATGTTGTTTTGACAGGGCACGCGCACGGTGGGCAGATTAGGGTGCCTTTTATCGGCCCTATCGTCGCACCAGGGCAAGGTTTTTTTCCAAAACTTACACAAGGGGTTCACTATAGTGGAAACACCGCTGTCGTAATAAGTAGGGGACTTGGTGTGAGCGAGTTGTTGCCGATAAGAACATTTAACCGACCCGAGTTGGTTTTGGTCGTGTTAAGACATGAAGTAAACTATAGCGAAAATAATTAAAAAAATTGAGATTTTGACAAAATACAATAAAAAATGAGAGGAGTCTATTTAAAATGTTTGATTTAATAGCTGTAGGAGAAAGTCTAATTGATATTATAGTATCTTCGCCAAACGAAAACAACAGCATGTTTTTAGAGGGAAATCCGGGAGGAGCTCCGGCAAACGTTATGGCGGGAGGGTCGAAACTTGGACTTAAAACTGCTATTATTACTAAGGTAGGAAACGACTGTTTTGGAGAGCTTTTAATTAAAACATTTAAACAAGCAAACATAAATACAGACTACGTGTCGATATCAAAAGAACACCCAACGACGCTTGCGATGGTTTCGCTTGACGAAAGTGGAAACAGAAGTTTCACTTTCTATCGAGACCGAACCGCCGACGTTATGCTAACTCAACAGGAGGTTTCGACAAAGGCGATTGAAAACTGCAAGGTTTTTCATTTTGGTTCGGTATCAATGACGAGCGAACCGGCGTGTGGCGCAACGTTTTTTGCCGCAAAAAAAGCAAGTGAACTTGGAAAGATAGTGTCATACGACCCAAATCTTAGAGCCTTACTTTGGGACAACCTTGACACTGCTAAGCAAAAAATTAAACAAGGGTTTGAATTTGCCGATGTTGTAAAGCTTTCGGACGAAGAACTTGAGTTTTTAACCGATCAGAAAGAACTCAAGTTGGGAATGGAACTGTTGTTAGATCAATATAACATAAAGCTTTTAATAGTAACAAGAGGCCCCAAAGGCGCTGTGGCTTTAACTTCAAACAAAGTTTTTGCAACGAGTGAGACGTTTGATGTTAAAGTTGTCGACACCACGGGAGCCGGGGATTCGTTTTGGTCCGCCGTTTTATATACTATATTAAAAAACAACATAGACATTTCGCAAATAACTCAACTACAGCTTGACAACATGCTTAAGTTCAGCAACGCCGCTGGGTCGTTCTCTACAACCACGAAAGGCGCTATTAAGTCTCTTGCCACGATTGAAGACATAGAAAATTTGATGAAAAAATTTGAATAATATTTATCAAATTTAATAGTATAAATCTATCAGATAAATATTAGTAAACTATGTCTTTTGTTTAAAGTTTTATACTTGATTTATTTTATCTTGTTTTTTAAATAAAAGCAATATATTTTTAATAGAATAACATAGACAGCAAAAAAGACAGCATAATCCCCAATAAATATAGAGGACGGCGTATAAAATCGCCAAAGGTTTGTTATGCTCACATTAGATTATAAAGAATATTCTAAAAGTATAAGAAAAGCGGTTGCGGAATCGGTTGTTTTGCTTAAAAACGAACGTGACACTTTGCCTATTAAACAAAATGAAAAGCTTGCGGTTTTTGGAAGAGCTCAGATAGACACCTACTACTGTGGAACCGGTTCGGGTGGAATGGTTAATATACCATATATGATAAACATAGTTGATGGGCTAAAACAAAAAAGAGAAATTGACGAAAGCCTCTATAAGTTGTATAAAGATTTTGTTATTAAAAATCCGTTTGACAAAGGCAAAGGTTGGGCGCAAGAGCCGTTTTCTCAAAAAGAACTACCTCTTGTGGAACGAGACGTTATTTCGGCAAGCGAAAAAAATGATGTCGCAATTTTTGTTGTGGGACGAAGCGCGGGGGAGGACCGTGACAGTGAACTTTCGGGTGGAAGTTATTATCTTAGTGATGTCGAAAAACAAAATTTAAAATATATCTGTAAACATTTTGAAAAAGTAGTTGTAATGTTAAACACTGGTGGCGTTGTTGATATGTCATTTGTTCAACAGTTCAAACCTTCCGCCGTTTTATATGCATGGCATGGTGGAGTTGAAAGTGGAAACGGATATGCCGATGTTTTATGTGGAGATGTTTCCGCATGTGGTTGTCTGCCCGACACGATAGCAAAAAATATCGAGCAATACCCTTCAACCAACGACTTCGGAGGCGACAAAGAAAATATCTATACCGAAGATATCTACGTCGGATATAGATACTTTGAAACTTTTGCTCAACAAGATGTGTTATATCCGTTTGGTTTTGGGCTTACATATTCGTCTTTTGCAATTGAAAACACGACTTTTCAACATGACGGAAATAGTTTTTCTGTTACGTTCACCGTTAGAAACATTGGTATATATAACGGTAAAAAGACGGTTCAACTATATGTTTCGGCGCCACTTGGCAAGCTTAGCAAAGCTTCAAAAGTTCTTGTAGGGTTCACGAAAACTCGTTGTCTTGAACCAAATGAAACAGAAACATTAACTATTAAGGCAACAAAAGAACAGATGGCTTCGTTTGATGATGTGATATCTGCGTTTGTGCTTGAAAAAGGGGATTATTCGTTCTATCTCGGGTTTGACGTGCGTTCGTCTGAAAAATCTGCTTGCTTTAATGTGCAACAACTTGAGGTTTTGGAACGGTGTACTCCGGCGTTGATGCCAATTAAACCTTTTAAAGTACTAACCGTTTTGCAAAAGGACGGGAAAACAACAAAACATTATAGCGATGTTTTAACAAGAAACTATGATTTGAACGAACGTATAAAACAAGAGAGTGGTAAAACAGCTTTAAAGACCGATTTAGGCTATACCTTTGATGATATCAAAAGCGGAAAGATCGATGTATTATCTTTCGTTCAAGATCTTAGCGACAAAGAACTTATAGAACTTTCGAGGGGCGAGGGTATGTGTTCTCCCAAAGTTACGCCGGGAACGGCGGGAAGCTATGGAGGAGTTAGTAGTTCTTTGTTTAACAAACGACGTATGCCTATCGCTTGTTGTGCGGACGGCCCGTCTGGAATTAGGATGGATTGTGGAACGATGGCGATAAGTGTTCTAAACGCTACGGCATTAGCTTCGACGTTTAACACTGATATAGTGTGTGAGTTGTTCGATTTTATGTCTAAAGAGATTACATTCCATAAAATTGATACGCTTTTGGGCCCCGGTGTCAACATACATAGACATCCACTTTGTGGACGCAACTTTGAATATTATTCGGAAGACCCGTTTCTTTCGGGAACGCTAGCGGTAGCCCAAATCAAAACTATGAATAGATACAACATTACGGGAACTGTCAAACATTTTGCTGCAAACAATCAAGAAAAAGCCAGAAACACGGTTGAGTCGGTGGTGAGCGCGCGTGCGCTTAGAGAGATATATCTTAAATCATTTGAGATGGCAGTTAAACAAGGCGGAGCGTTTAGTATAATGACGGCATACAATCCTGTTAATGGAACACAAGCCGCCTCAAATTTTGATCTTAACACGGTTGTTTTAAGAAAAGATTGGGGGTTTAAAGGTGTTGTCATGACCGATTGGTGGGCAACGATGAACAAAGAGAATGGCAAGGCAAGCGTTAAAGACACGGCGGACATGATAACGTCGCAAAACGATCTGTTTATGGTGTGTACTGATAGCGAATTAAACTCAGGAGGAGACAACAGCGACCAAAAGTTTGAATCGGGTGAGCTTTCGAGATATTCCCTTTTAAGAAACGCTGTTAACATTGTGGATTCACTGTTGAGGTATAACTGTTCAAAAGGATATATTGAGGTGGAGATATTAAACGAGCCAGAAGATATCGTTTCACCAAGAAATGTTGTTGGAGTTTACGATATACAAAACGATATAAATCTCGATCCAAAAAAAATTATAACGACAAAAGGTGTTATTAACAGCGTAGTACTGAACCAAAAAGTTAAAGGTGTTTATAGATTCAATGTCGATATGTTTGCGGACAGCCCCGAACTTGCTCAACTTCCGTTGACAATAAGGCTTAATGGAAAGATTGTTAAGACTCTGTCGCTTAAAGGCGGAAAAAGCGGGGAGTTCGAGTTTGAAATCGACATGAACGCGTCGTTAAAAATATGCCTTGAATTGTTTTTTGGCGAGAGTGGGATGGTTATAAATTCATTCACTATTAAACGTATTATATAATGTAATAATAACGAACATTTAAAATATAAAACCACAGGTGGTTTTATTAAATTTGTTGATACATACGGAATAAAGAACAATAAAATACGAAATAACAATACTAAAAGCGACAACTTGCTTTATGTTTCATGTATTTTCATATAAATATCTATAAACAACTATTTTTTTTTGAAAAAACTTGACAAAGCGAGCCGTTGCAAATATAATATATATATCGCACACTATAATTTTAGGGATCTTATGCAAGTGTTTAATAGCAATTCCAATATTTTTTCAGAAGTAGATACTAATACAATTCAGAAATTTATTCCGTACATTAGGTTCAAGGCTTCAAAATATAATATTTCCGGTATCGAGACGGATGACCTCATTCAAGAAGGTTTAATTGCTTTATTACGTGCTGTATCTTCTTATTCAGAAGAACGAAACGCTTCCTTTAAAACTTATGCAACAAAGTGCATAGATAACGGTATTTTTGCTTTTTTGAAAAAATCACTGAGTAACAAAAATATACCGCTTAACGATTATGTATCTTTGGAATTCCATGACTTTGATATAGTTTCTAACGAATATATTGAAGACGCAATGGAGACGCGGGTTGAACTCGAAAGAGTTTTTGAAAGGATGAACAGCGAGCTTTCCTTACTTGAGCGAAAGGTTCTGTCTCTTTTTGTATGTGGATATTCATATAAAGAGGTTGCCGCTATTCTGGTTGAAACAGAAAAGACGGTCGAAAATGCGATTTTACGCGCAAGAAAAAAGTTGAAAATTTAAATTATATATGCCCAAAGTAGCTTAACGGCAGAGCGTTGGTTTCCCAAAGGTGATGGTTCAATTCCGTCCTCGGGCAAAAAAATTTTTTATCTACCCAGAACAGAGGAGAGAAAGCATGTACACAGACAAAAACCTACAATGCAAAGAATGCGGAAATGAATTTGTTTTCACATCAGGAGAACAAGAGTTTTATGCAACTCGCGGTTTTGAAAATGAACCCCAACGTTGTAAGACTTGCCGTGACGCTCGCAAAAATGCAAGCCGCGCAAATCGCGAAACTTTTACAGCTACCTGTGCATCCTGCGGAGGCGAAGCAAAAGTTCCTTTCCAACCGCGCGAAGATCGTCCTGTTTATTGCAGCGACTGTTTCGCAAAAAAGGATGCATAAGTAATATTAGCATTCTAACAAAAACTCCTCGTCGAAAGACGAGGTTTTTTTTAGCTAATAAGTGTTGTATTAAAAAACAAACATACAATACAAAAACGGCGAAAACGAGAAAATCTCGACATTCGCCGTTTTTTATGTGTTGTAAAAGCTGATAAATTGTTTCATTTAAACTTGTTAAACGTTGAGGTATATATATACTGTTGTGTGTTATCTCGCAATTATTCTATAGCTCTTCTGCAAACCCTAGAACCGCAATTCCGACAAGAACAACAGCTACCAAGATATACTGTTTTTTAGATAATTTCTCTTTAAGGAAAATCCGGCTTAGTATAACCGAAAATACGCTGTATGAAGCGATAAGTGGGGCGGTTACGACGGAGTTGTCCGCCATTGCATATACATAGAAAAACTGTCCTGCGGTCTCTAGAATGGCGGCAAAATATCTGTTTTTCTCTGTTTTAATAACAAAGCTTTCTTTTTTTACAAATTTAATATAGATAAAACCTATAACCGCGAAAAAGAAAAATGTAAGTTCATATGAAATTAAAGCCGCTTCGGAACTTAATATTTGAAGTTCGTCGAGATAAACCGCGTCGGCAAATGTTCCAAGAGCGTCGATAATTGCGTATAAAATAGGGAACGTGATAGCCAAAATACCGATACGATATTTTTTGTTTTCTGTGGAGGCAACCCTGTCTTTTGGCTCAAAGACGGCAAGTAAAATAACGCCTACCGTTATCAAAACTATGGCAATAATCGCAAGACCGTTTAGTGTTGCTGCAAAAAACACAACAAGCAAAATCGAGACGATAGCTCCGGAAGAGTTTTGTATTGGGGAAGATATCGAAAGTTCGATGTATCTCAAGCCGATATATCCAAAAAACATCGAAAGAATGTACATGGCTGAAACCGGGAAATAGGTAATGATGTCAAAAAGTTTAAAATCCGTTTCGACAAACAACAACATATAAAATGCTTGAATTCCCATTATAACGCCTACTGCAATAACAATTCTAATTGCGCTAAAACGTTCGATTTTGTTTGAACCTTTCTTGTAAAAAAGATCCGCCCCGCCCCAAGCAAGCGAGGTGATTAATGCGAAAATAAACCACATAGTTAAATATTAGTCTCCTGTTTTTTATATTTTTGGCTCATAAACCGCGAGTTGAGAGTTTGAAAAAAATTCGCTTGCAAACTCGCTGCTCATAGTGAAGCCAGGGTTAATTATCTGTGAAATAACGATGTAATCTATGTCTTTGTTCCAAATAAGTGGTGCAAAAGACTCGTCGTTATCCTTATAGAAAAATTGTAAAATTCCGTCGCGCCTTATATATTCGTTGCGGTAAACGTTGTTTTCATCAGAAGGGAGATATATATATCCTTCGACAAAATAACCGCGTTCAGAAAATGCTGTGCCATAGAAATATGAAATTGAATGGATATAGTTCCCGTCCGCGATAATAGCATCTTGGTCGGTATTGTCTCGTATATAACTCAACGCTTGATATTCTTCGGGGGAGATTGACATAAGCCGTTTTTGTGGGTCAACGCTTGCTTGTTGTTCCGGAGTTATTATTAAACTATCGCTAAACCTTGAATAGGTGACCGCTTCTATCGAGCCTTTAACAAGATAGTTGTAGGAATAATAAAAACCGAGAACTATCGAAACGACAAAAAACGATATCAAAATTTTTTTAGCATTAGATTTTTTTTCGGTTGATTTATAGTAGTTTTCACAAAACTGTCCAAGCAACGCTACTCCGAAATGGAACAAACACATCATAAAATAAAGTTCGCTGCTTCCCGTTTGCTTAAATATATTTATTATAACCATCGAGACCAAAGCGGAAACTATAAAAAAGATATATTCTTGTTTTATCTCGTTTTTTTGCTTTAGGTAAACAAAAATTCCAACAACCGCGAGCGTTATTGCGGGGAAGATGGTAAGCGCATAGATAATTGCCGAGATAACGATAGCGACCGAGTATGGTAAAAACGACGAGAGCCAATAGCCATATGGGGTTCTAGCGGCTGTATAAACAAGGCTTACCGACATGCTGCTTCCCGAACCGGGCGGATAGATTAAAAAGTATAGGACAAAAAACGAAATAGCGATTAAAAGGCCTTTTGGAACTATCAATTTTAAATTTTTAGATTTAATTAAATCGACAAACAAAACTATTCCATAACCGAAAAGGAACGTTACGGCGACAGGGCCTTTTGCGCCAAGGCCCATTAAGAGAAAAAACGTACTTAAAAAATGAAGCTTGCTAAATCCTCGCGAAAGACTTTCTGCTTTGAAAAAGAAATATGCACTTAACATGCAAAACGCCAACCCCAACGGATAGCCCAAGACGTCCATATATAGATAGTAGAACATTGTATATCCGCATGGTACAACAACCGACACTATCATAGTTGCTATAAAAAACGACTTTGATTTTACAAGTCGTTTTGTGAAAATCGAGATAGTGGCGACCAAAAACGGCGAAACGGTCATAAGCGAAAGTTTTGTTATGACCTCGAAAGAAGGCATGTTTAATGTGTTCTTAACTATTGCCATAAACGAATAGTAAAACGCGTGGTAGGGGAACGGAATTCCCGCCATAGATTGATATTCAAACGGAAATGTTTTTGAAGCCGAGGTCAAAAGATTTGTGCTCATCAAGGTGTCGTTGAAATAACTGCGAAGACCCGAAAGTTCGGGGTTTAAGTTTGCGGCGGAAAATGTGAAAAAAGTTAAAAACGCCGCTATTGTACAAAAAAATAAAGTTATTTTTAATTCATCCGTGTCATTAGCGTTGCTAAAAGGTTTTTTGCGTGTCAGAAAAAGCGATATAATTGACGCTATTGCGATTATTGCAACCCCAAATAAAGTGTAGTCGGTTAGGTTTAAAGGCACAACAATAAAATACAAAACAACGTTTATAAAAACGCCAAAACCGAAACTTACACAAAGTGCCTCTAGTGGAGTGAAGTTTACTTTAATGATTTTTGTCAACGCTATTCCGGGCAAAGCCACCGCCAAAACAAGATATACAATAAACCCAAACGACCAAGTTAAAGGCAAAGCCAAAAATATAAAAGCGAAGACAGCCCAAATAATTGAAGCTATGGAGGAAAAGATTACGGCGCTTTTTGCCGTGTTTAAAAACGAAATTTTATTTATCATATAAATCCTCTCGATTTATGTGTTTTTCAAAAATGTATAGTATAAAAATTTTATTCACTATTGTATTTTAACAAATAACGACGGTAAATGTAAAGAGAAAACAAAAAAAACAAAATAAATGTTTATCGTATGTAATATTACAATTTAATGCTTTATTTTACACCGACGGTATGATATAATCTTATAGTTAAGGTGGTGGAATATGCTTTGAGAGTTTTGGGGATAGATCCCGGTTACGCAATTGTGGGTTATGGTGTTTTGGAATATAACAACCATAAGTTCAAACCGCTCGATTTTGGGGCGATAACGACCGAGGCAAAGACTCCGTTTGAACAACGATTGGTTAAAATTTCGATAGGTATGCAAAAATTGCTTGAACACTATAAGCCTGACGCATTTTCTATTGAAAAATTGTTTTTCACATCTAACGAAAAAACCGTCATACAGGTTGCTGAAGCAAGAGGAGTTATACTAATTGAAGCGGCAAAGCTTAATATTCCTATTTTTGAATATACACCACTTCAGGTCAAACAATCTGTAGTAGGCTACGGAAAAGCCGAAAAAAAGCAGGTCATGGAGATGACGAGGCTTCTTTTAAACCTTAAAAAAATACCAAGACCGGACGACGCGGCGGACGCCCTTGCGGTCGCAATCTGTCACGCACACAGCGCAGGTTCGGCGCTTTCGGCTTTAAGATAATCTTGTGGTAATAGGAGAGCTTGTAATGAAAAAAGTAACAGTAGCCATTTTCACAACCTTAATAATGACTTATGTTGGAATGTGGATAGATGGTTTTATGGGGACAGACGATAACTGGTTATTTGCAATTATTATTGCAATAATCACTATGGGAAGTTTTATCTTATATTCTATCGAAAAGAAAAACAAGTAAAATGAGCATAATGGTGCAAATGAATTTACAACTGAAAGAGTTTTTTTATGGAAGTTCCGAAACGAAAATCTATAAGATTAAAGGATTTTGATTATTCGTATAATGGTATGTATTTTGTAATAATATGCGTAAGGAACATAGAGCGGTTATTAATTAATTTAAACAACGAGGTAATGTTAGTTTATGATATACAGCTTAAACGGTGTTGTGATTTCAAAAACACCGGACAATATTGTTATTGAATGTGGCGGAGTTGGCTATTTTGTTTCGATTCCGACAA
>CAYJFO010000056.1:0-6730 GCA_964369645.1 uncultured Oscillospiraceae bacterium
AAATATAAAAGCGAAAATCTTTACCCTTGAACCAAAGGCAAAGATTTTCGCTTTTATATTTCTTTAGGGAGGACACAAATTTATTGTATATCAAGTATTACAACTAATTAAAACCTTATTACTCGAACCACAAACCGTTATTCTGTGTCGAACGAGCATAATGACGGCTTTTCTTGCGGCGTCCCCAAACTTTTTCGGATCATAAAGTTCAAGATTGTCGCCAATCTCTTTGCGTACAGCTTCGGTATATGCGGCGCGCAGTTCCGTTGCAAAGTTGACTTTGCATATTCCAAGCGAAATTGCTTTTTTAACATCTTCATCAGATATTCCGGACGAGCCATGTAAGACAAGCGGTACAGATAAAGAATCACTAATCTTTTTAAGCAAATCAAACTCCAACTTTGGCGTTCCCTTGTAAAACCCGTGTGCTGTGCCTATTGCTACGGCCAGAGAATCTATGCCGGTTTGCTCGACGAAACGAATAGCATCGTCCGGGTTGGTGTACAAAGCGTCTTTGTCGCTAACTACTAAGTCGTCCTCTTTTCCTCCGAGTTTTCCGAGTTCGGCTTCTACAGTAGGTGGAATGGAAAACGTTTTTGCTAGCCTAGCAACTTTGTGAGTAAGTTCTATATTACCCTCTAAAGAAAGTTTGGACCCGTCTATCATCAACGAAGTATAGCCATCTTTTGCGGCTTTCTCACACAACTCAAAACTGTCGCCATGATCAAGATGAAGCGCAATTGGTATATCGACCTGTTCTGCTAAAGCGCTTGCCATAGATGCAAATATGTTTGTGTTTGCGTATTTCAACGTTGATGGAGTTGTTTGGAGAATAACGGGGGAATTTTCGGCAACCGCAGCTTCAACAACCGCTTGCATCATCTCCATGTTTTCTACATTAAAAGCTCCAACAGCATATCCGCTTTGTTGAGCTTCAAGCAACATTGCTTTGCTATTTACAAGTGACATCGTGACAGCCTCCTTTCAGTTTTTAATTAAATATTTTGCAGGTGTTAATCTTTCATATTTGCAACAAGATCCGCCAGCGCATCTACTGCTTGCTTCTCGTCTTGCCCCTCGGCGGAAAGAATTGCTTTTTCCCCTTGTTCAAGCCCTAATGTCATCAACATGATTATAGATTTAGCGTTATACTTTTCCTGTTCGCCAACTCGCTGTAGTTCAATTTCCGAACTAAACGTCCCTGCAAGCTTTGTGAAATCGGAAGCAGGTCGTGCATGAAGTCCGCTTTCGTTAACAATGATAATCTCTTTGCTATACATATCGGTTCCTTTCTTTTGTTGTAAATTCAAAAAACTGAGAAAGCTTTTGTTTTATTTCTTGGTCTGTTTTAAGCATCAAAATTTGTTCTGACAGATCTTTGGCTTCCGATAAAGATAAATCGGCTATTATTCTTAAAGCTTGCGGAAACGATGAAAAACTCATAGATAATTTTTTAACCCCAAGACCTATTAACAAAGGTATTGCCAAAGGGTCGCTCGCCAATTCCCCGCAAATGCTGACAGGTTTTCCTGCGCTATCAAAGCTTTGCACAACATTTTTAATTAAACGGAATAATGCCGGGTGATATTCTTTGTAGTAGGATTTAACCCCGGGGTTTAATCTATCCGCCGCACATATATATTGCGTTAAATCGTTTGTTCCGATGCTTGCAAAATCAACTTCGTCCGCAACTAAATCCGAGATAATCGCTATCGACGGGACTTCTACCATTACTCCAATCTTTATGTCGCTAGCAAAATCAATTCCCGATGTTGTTAGATATTGTTGTTGTTCTTTTATGATTGATTTTGCTAAACGGAACTCCTCCAACCCGCCGACCATTGGCAACATGATTTTGAGATTACCATACACCGAAGCTCGTAATGCCGCACGAATTTGGGTGCGAAATAACTCTGTTTTTTCAAGGGATAAACGCAATCCGCGAACCCCTAAAAAAGGATTTTGTTCTTTTTCAAGATCTAAACTTTTGTGTTGTTTATCTCCGCCAATATCCATCGTTCGCAAAACTACAGATTTAGGATTAAATTCTGTTAATATTTTTTTGTATTCAAGATACTGTTGTTGTTCATTCGGTAGTTGGTTTTCGTTTAAAAAAAGAAATTCAGTTCTAAAAAGTCCACAGCCGTCAGAATATTCTATTCCCGTTAAATCTCCTTTGCTAGACGAAGCAACATTAAGAAGCATTTCAATTTTTTTCCCGTCTGACGTTAAAGCTTGTTTACCAAGGTATGTTTTTTCCAGTTTTCTTATTTCGTCCAGTTTCTTTTTCTTTTCGCTGTAAAGCTCAATCTCGTCTTGTGTCGGGTCAACAATTACCCTGCCATCAGCAGCGTCTAGAATTATCGTTTGATTGTCGGTTAAACAATCCATAATACCTAAAACACCGAGCACCGACGGAATACTATAGCTTTTTGCTATAATCGCCGTATGTGAGGTTCCGCCGCCTATCTGGGTCACAATCCCCAAAACGTTATCCCTGTCGAGCGCAACGGTGTCTGACGGAAAAAGGTCATCGGCTACTACTATAACGGGGGAAGAAAGAGATGAAAGATCTTTACTTGAAGAGGTTCCAAAACATCTCAAAAGTCGAAGCTTGACATCGACGAGATCAGAGGCTCGTTCCTTCATGACAACATTTTTTGACTTGCCAAGTATTAAAGCATAGTTTCCATATACCTCATCTGTAGCAACTTCGGGGCTAAAGAGACTATCTTTAATCCCCATTATTATCTCTTGTTCCATAACGGGGTCGTTTATTATGTCGATATGAGCTGTCATAATTTTGGCTTTTTCGGGATCGTCGGCTTTTAACTTTTTTTCTAAACTCTCAAGTTGTTTAATTGCAAGTTTCTTTGCTTCTTGATATCTTGACACCTCAAAAGAAACATCTTGGGGCGATATAGATTTTTTCGTTAGTTGCGGAACAAACGGCTCATACCGTAAGACCCTGCCGATTACTACCCCTTTTGAAATTCCTTTGCCCAAAAACTCCATAATTCCCTCCGTTTGTTTACTGAACAATTGTTGCGTATAAATAATCGTCTATCCTGTCGCCGACATAATCTATCAAGATATCTTCCGCTTTATATGAAATTAACCCCGAACAAACCCGCCTATATTGTGACGGCATATGCTGGCTTAGCAGTGTAAGCGGAATGTTTTCTCGATTTAAATTTTCGAGCAATGTTTCGATTGCGACTTTGACACGAGGTTCGGGAAGATAGTATCTAGCCCTGTCGGAAAAACTAAACGCCATTGCATAACGCTTTTCAACCTCGCGACCTTTGTAATAGCTGTTCCAATGTCTGTCGTCGTCAGTCATGACCCATTCTAAAGTTTTTCTAAAGTTACTGTTTGGAAAGGGTCGCAACGAAGAAAGCTCCGTTTCTATACGTTCAAGCGAAAAAAGACCCTCTCTTAAAGAAAACGTAAGCGCAGGACCTACTTTTAAAATGGCGATACCGTTTTCGACCATTTCTCTCAGACACTGTCTCGGTTGATAGTCGGTTGAATGACCCTCAAACACAAGGCCGGACCATAAGTTTAAACAATCGGTTAAGCTTTTTGCGGCTTTACCGTCATACTCGAATACCGCCTCGTCGGAAAACTCGACTCCGGGTTGAACAACCAAAGCTATAACCCTTTCAAAAACGTCGCTTAAACCATATAGCTTAAACGCATCTTTGAAAGATTGTATTGTATATTTACAGTCCTCCGGCTTTGTTATGTCTATGTCCTCTTCGTTTTCCAAAGCTCCGCCGGGAACGGGAACTTCGCTCCCAATAACGTAAACGGGAGCAAACGCCTCCGGATTGCTTTTCGCATATATCTCGTAAGCCTGTTCGGCAGATTTACAAAGAAGCGCTCCTCTTTTTGCTATCGTTTCGTTCGTAAGAGGTAAGTTTGGGTCGTCGTCCCCTAAATGCATACTCGTATCAATATGTATCTTGCAAAAGCCTGCAAGCACATATTGTTCTATCAACTCAACCGCTTTCGACATCGCTTCGCTTTCGGGTAGGCTTCGCCAAACAAGCGGTCCCAGATGGTCACCACCCAAAAGCACATTGTCTTTAGAAACACCCTCTTCTTTAGAAAGTCTATATAAAAAATCTCTAAACTCCAAAGGGTTCATTCCTGTATAGCCTCGGTCTTGGTTGACTTGATTAGCGGTAGTCTCAACCAAAACTTTTGAATCTGTCGCCTTTGCTCGCCTTAGCACAGCGCGAATTACGTATTCGTTTGCGCTACAACACGAGTAGATACCTTTTTGTCTACCGACATTTCGTTTGCGCAACAAACTCAAAATCGGATTAACATTTATAATTTGATCCATGGATCTAACCCCTCGGGACTGTCGGGATCTACCCCTCTTGCCAAAGCGTGGTTTAAGCAAATCTGTTGAATACAGTATAGGGCAAATACCGCTTTAATATCGTCTTTTCCACAGTCCGGCAAAGCTACATAGTTTGCTAAAACCTTTTTAACATCGTCGGGCGAACAGTCCAAAACCAAAAGGTGTTCGGTTTTTTTCGCAACATCACCAACCAAAGCTTTTTGAAGTTTTCTTTCTCCCGATGACAAAACCGCGATTACAAGGGTTTCGCTGTCTATTTGAACCATTGGTCCATGCCTTACATCTAACAAGTGGTAATGGTTTGAATCGCGACGACATATCTCTTTAAAGGCGAGCGCGCCCTCCTCCATAAGCCCCGCTATAGCGCTGTCACCAAGCACAACAGCTTTTGTCCATGATTTGTTGGCGATATCTGATAACATAGTGTCGTATGCTGAGCAAAAATCTTTAACATAATCGTTAAGATTAGATAAGCGGTTTAACGCGTCGTCGTTTTCACAATAGATATAGCTTAAAACTAAAGCCGAAACGTATAGGTTTGTTACCGTTCTGGTTTGACAAACTGCATTGTCGAACGACCACGGTAAAACCAAATTTAAGTCGGCGAGCTGTTCTATGGGCGACTCTTCTTTTGCACAGATTGAAATAACCTTGTTTGAAAACTCGTCCTTACATATTTTAACCGCTTGCACAACTTCCGATGTTGAACCCGAACGTGATAAAACAACTATTAAGGCATCTTTCAACATTTTAGAATATGCCGAAAAATTAACCAACAAGTCGCCGGCGGGAAGAGCAAAAGAAGGTATTCCGGTTTGTTGATAGAAGTTTAAAGCTGCCGATTTCGCAACACTATAACTTGAACCACAACCCAAAAAACAAACTGTTTTAATATCGTTTAAAGTTTTCTTTATCTCGGTTCGCCTTGTGGTTAACGCTTCTGTCGTTTTGCAAATGGCGTTAAATTGCTGTTTGATTTCCTGTTCTACCAAGTACATATTTAAAATCCTTTCAAAACCCATGAATAGTTTAAACCAAAAAGCAGAATGTTTATATAATTTCTGCAAAGGCAGAAGATTTGCAAATCTTCTGCCTTTTGGTTACAGTTACTTATGTTGAAGCTTCAGCTTTTTCTGCAACTTTTTTTTGGTATCTTAATTCAAATACCGAAAGAAGAACAAACGCGGCAACAATTATAACTATACCGATAATCGGGTTTTTCATTATAATCAATGTAGTCATGGCATCTATACAGTCATGTCCGGTGCCTTCTGCGCCAACTGCCTTGAATTGATCAAACATGCTGTATGTAAAGCCCGAAAGAAGTATTAGTTCTGCGCCGTAGATAAATCCGGCAACCATTGCTCCTATACGTCCGCCCTTTGCGTTGCCCAAAATTCCGGCGATACCTCCGGTAAAGAAAGCGCCGATTATCGAAACGAGAGGAACAACACCAAACAAAGCGGAAGATATGAACATCGCTACTATCATACCGATTGTTGCAAAGATAAATCCTAGCATAAGCGAATTTGGAGCAAAACCAAATAATGCGGGAACGTCGAGAGCCGGAACTGCGTTTGGAACTAATTTGTCTGCTATTCCTTTAAACGCCGGAACAAGTTCTCCGAGAAGCATACGAACACCTTGTAGAAGGATTAAAACGCCGGCTGTAAATCCTAAAGCTTTAAGAAGACCAAAAATTATATAGTTTGTTCCGCCGGAATAAGCTGCTACTCTTTCGGGACCTGCAAGGATTACTACGAAAAGATAGAAGATAAACATAACTATCGCTATCGACATCGAAGTGTCTTTAAAGAATTTAAGCCCTTCGGGAAGTTTCATCTCTTCGGCGCTTTTGCTTTTGCGACCAATAGCTCCACCGATATAAGCGGAAGAAACCGTTCCCAAAGTTGTGAGATGGGCGATAGCGAAATCGTTGCTGCCCGTTACTTTTCTAACCAGTGGTTGAGAGATAGCAGGAAGCATTGTTAGAATTGCTCCTTGAACAGGTATGCCGATAGCAAGGATTAATCCTGTTGAAAGGCCGAACTCATAAAGGCTGTATGCAACGGTAACCGAGCTTATCCACATCATATGTCCCGTAAGGAAGATGTATTTAAGCGGGGTAAATCTAGCAAGAAGTATGTTGAACAAAAATCCAACACCCATTATTATGGCGGAGGTTGAAGCTATAACGGGAACGGCTTCTTGCATAGCGGCAACTATTATTTCGGAGCCGGTAGCAAAACCGCTCAGTCCCGTTACTTCCCCGAAAAGACCCACAAAAGGAAGGATATCGGTAACCAGAAGACCAACACCGGCAGAAAGCACAATATAACCTAACGCCGTTTTAAC
>CAYJFO010000056.1:6830-12003 GCA_964369645.1 uncultured Oscillospiraceae bacterium
GAAGCGATCTCTGAAATCTTCCGATGTAACGATTAAATCAGCGCTTTTGCTGTCTACCGTTCCGGCGTCCCAATGCTCTATATCGTGGCCTGTCATTCCGAGTTCGTTAAGAGCCTTGTCTACCGTCATTTTTAGGATTAGACTTGAACCCATTCCGAGCCCACATACACATACTATGTTCATAAGGTTACCTTTCTTGTGAATAACTGGTGAAAAAATGTTTTCATCAGTTTATGGATACATATTAAAGACAGGATATAAGTTTGCTGTATTTTTTAATATGTAGATCGTTTATGGCGTCACCTTTGTCTAGGTTAGAGCTTACGTAGATTGGTGGAACATATCCGTTTTGAACACAGTTTTCTATTGTTTGGGCGACAATGGCTTCCATAACAGACATTCCAAGAACTGTTGATGTTCCGCAAAAGCTGGGGTCAAGCCCATCGATATTCAAAGCGGCATCTCCGCTTACACATTTTATATCAATAACCACATCGGCTACATCCATAAGATTTTTTCCGCTCGAATGACGAGAGGTTGTATCGGTTGCAAACTGTTTTGATACTAAGGCTACAACCTTCATTCCGATATTTTTCGCTTCCAACGCCATGTCTACAACTCCGGCATTTCTTCCCGAAATTGATACAACGATCATTGTGTCTTTTGCGTCGACATCTTCAAGTTTAAGATAGTTTCCAGTAAATCCTTCAACACGTTCTTGAAGAGTGCTAAGTTTTGCTTTCGGAAAAAGTGCAAGGTGTGGGATAAGCAACGCATTAACCGGAACCAACCCTCCCGCACGATAGAACACCTCCATGGCAAACATCTGTGAATGGCCGCATCCAAACACATGGATAACCCTGTCGCTTGAAACCGAGTCGGAACAATATTTTGCCGCAAGTTCAATATTTTTGGCTTCCTGTTCAAACTGTTGTTCAAGCTGTGTTTTTACAATATTGTGATAATCGAGATACTTCATTGCAATTTCGCTCCTTTTTTTATTCTTTCCATAATTGATGATTTATCGGCATGGTTTCTCAAAAGATCTAAAAAACTTTCATCTTGAAGATATCCGCCCAGTTCTCGCATAAGTTCAAGATGACCGCTTTTGTCAACTGCGGCAAACGTAAACGCCGCTTTAATACGTTTTTCTTGAAGATATACGGGTTTACGCAACAGCGTTAAACTCATCGAGGTTTTTTTCACACCCGCATCGGGACGTCCGTGGAAAAACGCTATATCATCAACCAACACCATATATGCTCCATATTCGTCTATGGTATCTTTAATAGATTGTATAAAGCGAGGTTCAACAAAATCTTGCTTAACCAGAAGTTGTCCACCAAGTTCAACCAGTTCCTCCCAATCATCGCATGTCAACTCGTCTAAATACGTTTGATCTGTGATTAAATCTTTAATCATCTAGATTGCCACGCTCCTTCCTTGATTAATTTTTCAAAGTCTGTAGCGCAACCGCTACACATTGCACGATTTATTAAGACAGTGGTTTTTCTCAAACTTCCTCCTCCAATCAATCTATGTTGTTATAAATTATGTTGTATTTATCCAAAAAAAGCAATAGTATTTCATTAAATATATCCATTCCGCTAGTGGTATGCATTCTGGATACATACCACTGACGGAATGGTGGTATTTACTTGACCTAATAATGGCTAAAAGGTTATAATTTCTCCAAAGGGGGAAATTATTATGGAAAACACTCCGTTGTATCAAGATGTTTATAAAGACTTAATTCAAAAAATAAAAGATGGCATATATTCGGAAAACACGGCACTGCCTGCCGAACGTGTGCTTTGTGATGTGTATAGGGTAAGCCGTTCTACGCTTCGTCATGCTTTAGACGAACTTAATCGTAACGGGTATATCGT
Source organism: uncultured Oscillospiraceae bacterium (assembly GCA_964369645.1). Taxonomy (GTDB): domain Bacteria; phylum Bacillota; class Clostridia; order Oscillospirales; family Ruminococcaceae; genus CAYJAY01. Next base: position 8,720 of record CAYJFO010000056.1, read on the forward strand.
AAAAGTGCACGGTAACGGAAACTTTGTTAAGCCAAAGACGTTTGAACAAAAACTAACGAAATTTCATTCTTTTGCCGACAGTTTAAAGGCACAGCACATTTTAATAAACAATCAAATTATAGATTATGAACTTATCGAAACGGATAAATATCTTGATTCTGTAAATTTGGTTAAGCAACAAGCACCCTTAGACACAAAGTGGCATAAGCTGACTCGTTTGCGTTCGGCTGAAACGTTTCCTCTTATGATAGAAACAAGCTATCTTCCCCAAAGTCGTTTTATGACAATTAACTCGGATATTCTTCGTGACGGTTCGCTTTATTCTTATCTTGAAACATACTATAACATGGAGATAACAGATGCCGGCGAGGTTCTCTCTCCGCTTCTTCCAAACAACAAAGAACGAATGCTTCTACAGATTCCATCGCATATTCCATGTATGTTGTGCGAACGTTTTTGTCACGAACATAACAGTTTGATAGTAATCCACCGCACAGTTGTGCGTGGCGATAAGTTTAAATTTAAAGCGGCATACTATATAGACGAAAATCATAGCTAGGAGTTTATTTATGATTATTAAAAATGGTTCTCTTTTTTGTGACGACGGATTTTTTCGAAAGTTAAACCTCGAAATTTCCAACGAAAAGATAGCAAATATAGGAAGCCATGATGACGACTATGATGCGTTAAACGCCCAAGATTGTTACGTTGTTCCGGGATTTGTAGATATACATATTCATGGTGCAATGGGTGTGGACTTTAGCGATGGCGAAAGTTCCGGCATCGAAACAATTGCAAAATTTCTTTTGTCTCAAGGTGTTACAAGTTTTTTGGGAACAACGATGGCATTGCCAGAAGAGCAACTATCCAAGATTTGCAAAACTGCAAAACCATTTGTTGGAAAACGCAGTCCCGGCATGGCAGTTTTACGCGGAATAAACATGGAGGGTCCGTTTTTTAATGAAGAAAAACGTGGAGCGCAAAATAAAGAATATATCATACCTCCCGACATTGATATGTTTAACAGTCTTAATAATGACAGTGGGGGAAATATATTAACCGTTGCTTTAGCCCCAGAAACGGTTGGAGGCATTGAGTTTATTAAATCTTTAAGTAAAAAAACAAGCATATCTCTTGCGCATACAAACGCTGATTATAATACGGCAACAACTGCCTTTAAATATGGTGCTAATCGCGTTACCCATATATTTAACGGAATGCCACCATTTCACCACCGAGACCCCGGAGTTGTCGGCGCCGCAATAGATGAGGGCAGATACGCCGAACTTATATGCGACGGAGAGCATGTCCATCCGTCTATGGTGAAATCGGTATTTTGCTTGTTTGGGGATGATAAAGTTTGCCTTATAAGTGATGCTATGCGGGCTTGCGGAATGCCTGAAGGTCAATACGATCTTGGCGGACAAACCGTAACTGTTTCAGGCGGGGTTGCAAGAATTGCTTCGGGTTCACTTGCCGGAAGCGTTTCGTCTCTTACCGATTGTGTGAGAAAAGCTGTTGGTTTTGGAATCGAATTAGAAGCTGTTTTAAAAGCGGCAACGATAAACCCTGCTAAATCTGTCGGTATTCAAGATGTTGTGGGTTCAATCTCTGTTGGCAAAAACGCTGATATTCTAGTTTTAAACCGAGATTTAACGATTAGGCATGTTATTTTGAATGGTAAATTGCAGCTATATTCTTAAAAATTTTAAATTAAACTTGTAGTTAAATACACAAAAAGAGTTGTGACAATTTAGTTTGTCACAACTCTTTTAAGTTAGCATTATACTTCTTCTGGTACCCATAACTTTATGTTTGAATATGTCATAGTTCCTGAATAGTAGTTAATATGTGGCATGCCGGAAAAGAAATAATCCGGATATGTCGCTGTGCTAGGCCATGTTTCGATTTGTTGACCATCTAGAGTTATGATGTCACTGGGCGGTGTTTTTTCGTTTAATTCATCTAAATTTTGATTAAAATGCCAAGTTATAACTTCGCCATTTTCCGCGGTTGGAAGATGTTCTTTTCTATGAGTATATGTTGTCTGTCCGCCATAGAAAAATTTCCCTTCGACAGACATTTCATAATATTTCGGTGTTCTTATAATTGTAAAAACATATTCTTCTTCCGGAATATACTTGTCCACCATCTCAACGGTATTTACTCTAGCTTCCCCAGTATCTGGTTGGAAGGTATAAAATTTTTGTCCTGTTTGTATGTATTGAATTAGTGCATGTGTGCTAGACAAGTCGGGATGGTTACCGTTTGCCCAAAGCATGGAAATATATCGAGAACCATCATCTATGTATTTTGTTCCGTTCCAAACCTTTGACCAAGGTCCACCCCAACCATCGATAAAATCAACATTGTTATCTGTGTCAATAGCTACTTTACGATGATGATGTATAAAAAGGTTGTTGTGTGGTTTTGGGTCGGCATAGTCTACTATGCTTAAAAAATATCCTCCGTTTTGGTCATATGCCGGAGCAAAAGGGTCTTCCGGAGTAAGTGTGTCTCCCGATGGACGCCAAGGGCCAGCCTTTATCGATGTTGCTTGACCTGTTCTGTTGTCATAACCATTCATTTTATCATCGATTATCCAAGCTTCCTCGTCCCAGTGAGGGTCTTCCCAAAAATTTGTATCATAGTTTTTTCCGCCAACGTTAATTCCACTAATTGTTGCTTGTAGTTTATATGTATCAGGAAGTGCATTTGTAGAACGAATAATTACCGCATCTGTGTGCTTGTCACACACCAACATCGCTCCCGAACCACCTAACGAATCTACCCTTCCGCCGCTTTCAGGAGCGATAGCACCGTTTTCACCACGCCCATAGGCTTCAATCGTCAACCAGTTGCTTTCGCCAAAAGTATAAGACTTTCTGAAAGACGTAAAAGAATTAAGTTCAGTTTGAAATGTTTCGACACCTGCATCACCACCAACCAAATCCCACATATGTTTAATGGCGTATCCGTTTTCTCCATAGAACTCATCATCTTGAACAGTGTAATCATCAACGGTCCATTCCAGTGGCGCTACAGGCATTGAATTAAAATTTTCTTCATGCCTTAACACCCATTGTATTTCTTGTTGAGCTCCTTCGCTTTCGGTATAATCATTTGTGCCAAGAGCAAATGCTGCCGACGACAGTATAGCGACAAGAACAAAAATGATTGAAAATAGGGCTAGACTTTTTTTGCGTGATTTCATCATAACTTCCTCCATATAATTTTGAATGTGTATATTTACACAAAACTTAGCTAAATATTATCAAAAATAT
>CAYJFO010000057.1:0-11998 GCA_964369645.1 uncultured Oscillospiraceae bacterium
TGTCTTTCGGTGTGCTAAACAACGTTTCGGTGTCGCCGTATTCGACAACCTCGCCTAGTAAAAAGAACGCCGTGTTGTCAGAAACCCTTACGGCTTGTTGCATGTTGTGGGTTACGATAATTATGGTATATTTTTCTTTAAGTTCAATTGCAAGTTCTTCAATCTTTGCGGTTGAAATAGGATCAAGTGCGCTTGTCGGTTCGTCCATGAGAAGAATTCTCGGTTGAACCGCGAGTGCGCGCGCTATACAAAGGCGTTGTTGTTGTCCGCCCGAAAGGCTTAAAGCGTTTTTCTTTAACCTGTCTTTAACCTCGTCCCAGATAGCTGCCGAACGAAGGCTTTGTTCGACAAGCATGTCAAGCTCGGCGTGGGTATGTTTTCCGTGAAGCCTTGGGCCATATGCAACGTTGTCGTATATACTCATAGGGAACGGATTTGGTTTTTGAAACACCATTCCGATAGTCTTTCTAAGTTCTGTTATGTCGACATCTTTGTCAAATATGCTCTTGCCGTCAAAAAGTACGTCGCCGTCTATCTTTACGCTGTCGATAAGGTCGTTCATTCGGTTAAGCGTTTTCAAATATGTAGATTTTCCGCAACCCGAAGGGCCGATAAGCGCTGTTATTTCTTTTTCCGGTATCTTCATGTTTATATCGATTAACGCTTTAAATTCGCCGTAGTATAAATCGAGGTTAACGGCTTCTATAATTGTAGGTTTGTTGTTATCCATACTGCTCCTTAGTTTTTTTGTTATAGTTAAATCGCTTTAAATTCATACAACGACGACAACATTTTAACAGTCGATCTGTTTGAATTTCGGATCACTTTAACCGTTTATTAACAATTTTTGTTTTATTATAGTTATATCAATTTTTTGCGTACTCTTTTTTGTACAAGCTTTGTCGCAAAATTTAAACAAAGCACAAGTATCAAAAGAATTGCCGCAATAGCAAATCCAACTTCAAACTCTCCACGTTCCGCAACATACATGTAAAGCGCAACCGAAAGGGTTCCTCCGCTGTTGGAATATGCTTCAAAAATATTGGTAACCGTTCCGGCGGCAAGTCCTGCGGTGAACAAAAGCGCTGCGCTTTCGCCCACAATGCGCCCAACCGCGAGTATACATCCCGTTATAATGCCGTCGATACAGCTTGGGAGCACAACGGTTCGTATCATATACCATTTGGTTGCGCCTAGTCCCAAAGCGCCTTCGCGATAGTGTTGTGGAACCGTTTTAAGGCTTTCTTGTGTTGTGCGTATTATAGTCGGGAGAATTATAATGACCATAGTAAGGCTGCCCGACATAAGGCTTAACTGGAAACCCATAAGTTGGCCGAAAAACAACGCGCCAACCATGCCGAAGATTATCGACGGAATAGCCGCCAATATCTCGATAGTCGCTTCAATAAACGCCAAAAACTTTTTGCTTTTTACATATTCGGTAAGGTATATTGCCGCGCCAATTCCAATCGGAAGGACTATCATAAGCGATAGCAGTATAACATAAAATGTATTCAAAATGTTTGGAAGTATTCCAATTGTTTTGTTGCGGTGGCTAGGCGCGGTTGATAGAAGTTCCCACGTTATATGTGGAAGCCCCCTATATAATATATAACCTATTATACAAGCTAAAAGCAACACAGTAAAGCCTGCCGCCATGTAGATAAATCCTTTTAAGATATTGTCTTGAATTTTTCTTTTTTTGCTCATTTCTTTTGTCCTCCTTTTTTAATCAAAAGGTTCATAACCATGTTCAAAAGAAGTATGAAAATAAAGAGAATTAGAGCTATCGAGAACAACGCTTCTCGATGCAATCCGCTCGCGTATCCCATATCTTTTGCAACCGCTGTCGTGAGAAGCGCAACGCTCTCGAAAAGCTCCGGCATGTTGGCGACGTTTCCGGCAACCATCATAACCGCCATAGCTTCGCCAACGGCGCGGCCAATGCCCAAAATGACTCCGGCGGCAATGCCGCTTTTCGCGGCTGGTATGCTTATCTTAAACACCGTTTCGATGTGGCTTGCACCAAGCGCAAGGCTTGCTTGTTCGTATTCCTCGGGTACAGCGTTTAACGCTGTTTCGCTTATCGAGATAATTGACGGCAGTATCATAACCGAAAGAACTATGATAGCCGCAAAAAGCCCTGAACCTTTCGGAAGGTCAAATATGTCGGCGATTGCCGGGACAAGGAGAAGAGCGCCAAGAAGCCCGTATACAACGCTTGGTATTCCAGACAAAAGTTCAACCGCCGGGCGTACAAGCGAAGCAACTTTTGGGCTTGCAACCTTTGATAAAAATACAGCGGTTAAAAGGCCTATCGGAATTCCAAGTATTGTAGCTCCGGCAGTAGCGTAGATGCTTGAAAGGATTATAGGGAATATTCCAAATTCCGGCTCACCCGCCGTCGGTTTCCAAACCCTACCGAAAAGAAAATCGAAAAGACCTATCTCGATAATTCCGGGAATACCGGAAACTAACATATATAAAGAAATCAAAACCACAAATGCTATAGCCGTTAATCCACATATCAAAAAAACTACATTCATTAGTTTTTCGATAAAATATTTAAATTTCATGTTAAGTACAATGCCTTTCTTGGTGTGTTGCTTTGTTTAATTTCGCAAGAAAATCCCGACACACAAAAGGTGTCGAGAGATTCTTGCTATTTTTTATTTGCCAATAGGCAAAACTTGTTATGCTACGGGGATTGCGCCTGCGTCTAGGATAAGTTGTTCTGTTGCGGGGCTTACTGCCCATTCCATGAATGCTTGTGCTGTTGCGTTTGCTCCGTCAGTTTGTGTTGCAAACACGAACGGTCTTTGAATTTTGTACGAACCGTCTTTGATTGTGTCAACCGAAGGAGCTACTCCGTCGATTGTGATTGCTTTAACGCTGTCCGAGATTGAAGAAACCGAGGTGTAACCGATAGCGCCTTCGTTAGCTTGAACGCTTGCAATTACGCCGCCGCCCGAAGCTTGTTCTTCAGCATATGCACATTGGTCTTTGACGTCTACGATGCTTTCAAATCCGTCACGTGTGCCGGAAGCCGAGTCGCGGCCTATCATAACGATTTCCATGTCTGCTCCGCCAACTTCGCTCCAGTTTGTGATTTCACCTTTTGCGATGCTTGCAAGGTCTTCAAGGCTTAAGTCTTCAACCGTGTTTGCCGGATTTACGATAATTCCAATGCCGTCGAGTGCGAAAACAGTTTCTGTTAACGTTGCTTTTTCGTCGTCTTTAAGTCCACGGCTTGAAAGTCCGATATCAAGTGTTCCGTCTGCTGCGCCTGCTACGCCTGTGCTCGAGCCTGTCGGAGCGTATGTGATGCTAACGTCGTTTTCTTCCATGTAAACTTCCATCATCGATTGGATAACCGCTTCAACCGAAGTCGATCCGCCCGTTGCAAGTTTTCCGCTTTGTGCGGCGTCGGTGCTTTCTGTGCTTGTGGGTTCTGTCGAAGCGCAAGCTGTGAACAAGCTAGCTGCAACAACAATAATTGTTAATACTGCGATAAGTTTTTTCATTTTTTGTGATTTCCTTTTTCATTTAGTTTTAATAATTTTGACATCTCTTAGTTTATAGACGTTTTGTAAAGTGTAAAAGCGTTGTTTTGTTAAATCTATGTAAAGTCAAAAAAATAAATTGTTCATAAATTATTTTATTTTTAAATCCATAATAATGGTATAATAATGTCGGTTAATAAATGAAAGTATGGTTTAATTTAAAAGGTGGTTTAAAAAAATAGTTTTAAAGAAAAGAGGGAGCGGATTATGTTTGAAAACAGATACTACAGCAACGACAAGATGATTAGAGAATATATAATTAAGGTTATATGTAAAAAACTAATTATATTTGGTTGCATAATCTCTGTTGTTGGGATTTTACTTTGTATAACGGTGGCGCTTGAACAAGACATCTTAAAATTTGGCGTTTTTTTAACCGCTACTTTTGTGGTTATAACTACGACTGCTTTAACGCCCTTTATTACATTAAAAGAGTATAAAAGAAACGAGATAGCTTTAAATGGTGGAAAAAAACACGAAACGTTGGTTTTTTTCGACGACAAGATATCTTTGTCGGAGGGGACGTTTAAAGTCGAGGTTGAATACAACCAAATAAACGCCATACATATTCTAAAAAATTCTTGTGTTCTTATGTTTGGGAAGACTAATGGAATTATGATAGAACAAAATTCTTTCACCAAAGGAACGTTTGAGGGGTTACTTCTTTTTCTTAAACAAAAATGTAAACAAGTAAAAGCGGCTTAACAAGCGATAGTGTATCTTTGTAGCGACGTATATTTAAATAATTTTTACAACATAATAAAGCGGCGAAGCTTTGAAAATTTTCAAAGCTTTGCCGCTTTAAGTTTAGATACTTTTGTGTTTTCTAATATCTCTTTTATATAACAAAAGATGTTTTGCACTACGAATTATTTATTTTAGGTTTTGAAATAAATCTAATATAAATATATGTTTGAAAAAACGCATAAATATGTTAAAATAAAAGATAAGCGAAAAATATATGTTTTAAACTAATCAAACAAAAGAGGTAGTATGACTGTTTTAGAAAGTATCTTTCAAGGAATTATACAAGGATTAAGCGAATTTTTGCCGATATCAAGTAGTGGGCATCTTGCGTTAACGGAACATCTTTTTAATTTCTCAGATGAAAACTCTTTGTTTTTCACCGTTATGTTGCACCTTGGAACGTTGGTTGCGGTGTTCATAGCCTTCTTTGACACAATTAAAGATATGATTATCCAAGCGTTCAAGATGATTGGGGACATATTTACTCGGCAGTTTAGTTATAAAAAAACCAACGAACAGCAAAAGGCAGTTATTATGGTTTTGATAACGCTTGTTCCGCTTTTTATATTTGTGTTTTTCTCGGATATTATAGAGGTTGTATCAACCGACAACAATATAATTGTCGAGGGACTTTGCTTTTTATTTACCGGCATAATGCTTCTTGTTGCTTGCCAAAACTCTAGCGGAATCAAAACCGCAAAAGATATGAAACCTCTCGACGCGATTGTAATTGGACTTATGCAGATGGTAGCGACGCTTCCGGGGATTTCGCGGTCAGGGTCTACGACGTCGGTTGGAATGCTTCGCGGACTTTCAAAAGAGTTTGCGGTGAAATTTTCTTTTATCATGGGAATACCGGCAATTCTCGGCGCAGGTTTGCTTGAACTATTAGACGCGTTTGAAGAGGGAATAACTATCGAGCCGATAGTTTTGACAGCGGGGTTTATTTCGTCGCTTATCTTTGGGCTTTTAGCAATAAAGATGGTTCAATGGCTCGTTAAAACCGACCGGTATATTTTTTTCTCATATTATACGTTGACACTTGGAAGTTTGACAGTAACGGTTGGAATTGTTGAACGTATCATGGGCAAAAACATCGTTGAGATAGTAGCCGGGCTTGTTAGGTAGATTAAACTATTTTTTAATTTTTGTAATTTATAAATTTTGATTTTAGGAGAGAATAATGGCGACCACCACAAGAAAAGGAAGGCCCTCGAAAGCTCAAGCAGAAAGAAGAAGAAAAGCAGACGAGGCAAAAAAAGCAAGAAGTAAAAGATATCAACTAGCTTCGGTTATCTTGTTTGGAACGTCGGCTATCGCTATGGCGTTGACGTTTGTTGAAGGAAACGAGGGTTGGACCGCGTTAAGCTCAGTTTTGTTTGGGCTTTTCGGTTTTTGCGCCTATTTTATAGGACCACTTTTGCTTGCTCTTGCTATAGTTTGCACATATGAAAAACAAGTTTCAAGCGGAAAACTTATTCTCGCTCTTTTAATAATTTTGTCTGTTTGCGGAATGTTTTTAATATTTTCAAACACACAGCCCGACGGAGACGATATCTTTCAAAAGATAATAAATCTATACGTTCTCGGAGCACAACACAAAGGCGGAGGGGTAGCGGCGGCTATCTTTGGGCTTTCGTTTGTGGAACTTTTCGGAAAGCCTGCGGCAAACATCGTTATCTCAATAATTTTGTTTATCTTAGTTATGATTCTCGCTGGTAAAAGCCTTGCAGATGTTATCGAGGCAATTAAAAATCCTATCGACCGAGGACGTGAGAAATGGCGCGAACAAAGAGAGCTTTACAACGAGTTTCGCGAAGAGTTTGAACAAGAAGAATTGGAAAAACAACAGACCGCGGCTTTGGCAAAGGCACAAAGAACCGCATCTATCGATATACCTCTTGATGTGCCAAAACCCGGTGGCAAACGTTCAAACACAGCCCCATTAACCGAAAGCTTTACAGGTTCTTCGACAAGTAAGATAGACATAAATCTTGATATGTTGCCCGAAGTAAAAAGCAAAGTTGACATAGGCTTTGACGACCCAATCGAGGCGGTAGACCTCACAAGGATACTGCCTATAACCTCTATAACGGGACAACGCAATATAGACATCGACCTTGGTGCGTCGACAAGGGTTATGCCAAACCCCGAAGAGACAACGAGGTTTGACCGACAGGTCGAACCCAATAACGAAAACAACAATAGCACGGGCGAGTTTGTCAAACAAGCGTTTGATCTTGCGGACAAGATTGGAAAACCTAGCAAAGATCTTTTTGCGACGTTTGGAAGCGAACAGGAGACCGCAAAGGTAGATGCTCTTATTGAGCGTGCAACAAAAAATATTGAACCCCAACAACAAACGCAACAACTGCAACAGGAATATCGCGAGGAATACAGACAAAATGCTGGGACGATAGTCCCGCCATTTAAAAGTGAGCCGGAATATCTTTTTCCTCCGCTCGGGATGCTTGAAGCTCCGAAAAAAAGTTCGTTACATGATGCTACCGCCGAACTACGAGCAAACGCAGAGTATCTTGTTAGCACACTTGATAGCTTTGGAGTTGGCGCGACGGTTGTTGATATATCAAGAGGTCCTACCGTAACACGATATGAACTTCAACCGCAAAGAGGGGTTAGAATAAATCGTATAGCAAACCTAGCGGACGATATAGCTCTTAACCTTGCGACGGCAGGGGTTAGAATTGAAGCGCCTATACCAAATAAAGCCGCCGTCGGAATTGAGGTTCCAAATAAGCAAAAAGACATGGTTATGCTTCGTGAAGTTATTGATAGCAAAGAGTTTAAAGGCTCTAAGTCTCCGCTTACCGTTGCACTTGGAAAAGACATAAGCGGAGCGGTTCAGATAACCGACATTGCAAAGATGCCACATCTTCTTATAGCCGGAACGACGGGTAGCGGTAAATCAAAATGTTTACACTCGATGATAATAAGCCTTATATATAAATCCGCGCCAAAAGATTTGAGATTTGTTTTTATCGACCCAAAGATGGTTGAGTTTGGAATATACAATGGTATACCGCACATGCTAATACCGGTTGTTACCGACGCAAGAAAAGCGGCGGGCGCCCTTGGTTGGGCGGTTGGCGAGATGTTAAAACGATATAAGATGTTTTCGGAAAACGCAGTTCGCGACATAGATAGCTTTAACACAAAGTTAGAAAACGCCGAAAAGGCGGGAAGGCCTTTATATTCTTCGGCAGAAGAGGACGCCGTATTACTTGAAAAACTCCCAAGAGTTGTCGTCATTATAGACGAGCTTGCCGACCTTATGCTTGTCGCTCCAAATGAAGTCGAGGACTCTATTTGTCGTCTGGCACAGATGGCAAGGGCGGCGGGTATCCATCTTATTATCGCAACACAACGTCCGTCGGTTGACGTAATAACAGGTATAATCAAGGCAAACATAGCGTCGAGGGTTGCGCTTTCGGTTTCTTCCGCAATCGACAGTCGAACGATTATCGACACGGGTGGAGCGGAAAAACTTCTAGGTTACGGAGATATGTTGTTTAGACCAATGGATCTTCCGAAAGCAATTAGGATTCAAGGCTGTTTTGTGTCAGACGGAGAGATAGAAGAGATTATTACCTATCTTAAACAAAATGCTGTGGCGGAATATAACGAAGAGGTTTTGACTGAAATTGAAAAACAAGCAGCTATGGAAAAGGGTGGAAAAGGAAAAAAATCTTCCGACAATTCTCTTTCAGAAGACAGCGATGCCATGCTTGAAAGCGCCGTTATGGTTATTTTGGAAACAGGACAAGCGTCGACCTCCTTACTTCAACGTAAACTTAAACTTGGATATGCAAGGGCGGCAAGAATTATGGATGAGATGGAAAACCTTGGCATCATAGGACGCGCCGAAGGAAGTAAGCCGAGAACCGTAAATATTAACGCCATGCAATGGAACGAGATGAAACAAAATCTTTTCGGATAATATCTGTGCCCAACGAAACAAAAAGATCGTATTGGTTAAAGTTTGATTTCTTAAATACAAAATTTTTATAAAAAAAGTTGTTGATGAAAAATAAATCATCAAGAAAGGAATGATTGTATTATGGATAAATATCTTGGAGAAACTATTCCTAAACTGGGCTTTGGACTTATGAGGTTGCCGATGAAAGATGACCAAATAGATATTGAGGCAACTAAAGAAATGGTGGATGTTTTTATCGAAAATGGGTTCAACTATTTCGACACGGCGTATGTTTATAACGACGGGGAATCGGAAAAGGCGGCAAAAGAGGCGCTTGTAAAACGCTATCCAAGAGAAAAATATAAACTAGCGACAAAACTTCCGGCGTGGGTGGCAAAAACGGAGAAAGAAGCAAAACAGATGTTCGAGACCTCGCTTGAGCGATGTGGGGTTGAATTTTTTGATTTTTTTCTGTTACATAACTTGGGCGATGAAAGAACCGAGATGTTTGAACGTTTTAAAATATGGGAGTTTCTTGCGCAAAAGAAACAACAAGGGTTTATAAAACATCTTGGGTTTTCGATCCACGATAAAGCAAACGTTTTGGACGAAATTTTGACAGAACACCCCGAGATGGAGTTTGTCCAGCTTCAAGTAAACTATGCCGATTGGGAACATCCTTTGATCGAAACAAGAAAATGTCTTGAGGTTGCGAAAAAACATGGCAAACCCGTTATAGTCATGGAACCGATACGGGGCGGACTTCTTGCTAACCCTCCAAAGGAGATTAAGGAGTTGTTTAAAAGCGAAGATCCCGACGCTTCGTGTGCATCGTGGGCAGTTAGGTTTGCGGCGTCGCAAGATAATATAATAACCGTGCTTTCGGGAATGTCAAACCTTGAACAGATGCAAGACAACATTTCATATATGAAAGAGTTTAAACCTCTGTCACAAAAGGAATTTGAAGTTGCGATGAGAGCGGAAAAAATTCTTTCGAAGATAGAAAGTATTCCTTGTACATCGTGTGGGTATTGTATAAAAGATTGTCCGAAAAATATACCTATTTTTGGAACGTTTAATGCGTACAACATATATAAAGTGTATGATAATGTAGAGGGTGCAAAGGGTTCATACAGTTGGGTCACGAGGGACGGAATAAAAGCTTCAGACTGTATCGAATGTGGAGAATGTAACAAAGCATGTCCACAACATATAGATGTGGTAGAACAACTTAAAAACGCTGTAGTTGTGCTTGAACAATAATAGATAACATAAAAACAAGGGAACAGCTTAAAACTGTTCCCTTGTTTTTATGTTATCTGGTTATAAAATATAAAAAAATGTTATGAAAAATAGCTAGAGAATATAGTTGACGCTTGTTCGATGTTGTCCGCAATAACAAGTCCTGCGTATACTCCGTTTTGATATATTCTAGCCCCTTCAATTCGTGGTAATGCCTCGGTTGCGTAATCTTCATATATAGTCACAAGTTCGTTTCTACGCGCTTCAAGCTGAAGAGCTATCTCTTTTGCATCGCTTTCCGAGTTGCAGACAAATACGCCATACTCTTCGCCTGTGTACTCGGCAGAAACAAAGTATTGATAACTTTCTACAAGGTTAAGGTCAACCTTTATTATGCTTGTCATAGTTTGGTCGTTGGCGGCTGTTGGGCTGCTGACAAACAAATCTCCTGATTGAAGTTCCCCAATTAGAGCCGACGTGTCTATTTCAACGGCTTGTCCACAAGCGACAAGCGCAAGCGAAACAACAATTATAAGCGAAATGATTAATATTTTTTTCATGCATAGTTCTCCTTAATAACAATGTGAGATTTTATATAATCGAGCAAAGCTTCATATGCAGAGGGATTAAGCCCAATGCCGTTACCCGCGTTATATTGTTCGAGCAAAACCCCTTCGGGGGACAAAACGGTATCAACATCAATATGATAAACCTTTTGAGCTACCGCGACGTCTTTAATAAGCGCATTAACAGAGTTGATTTTGTCAAGATAGTAGGCATCGTTTGATTCAATAGCGCCCTCGGATACCGAAACAAGGTTTAAAAGATATATGTCGGCGTTTGGTTGTAAAAGTTTTATCTCTGAAACAAACGACATGTATGATGTGTAGAATGCCGGAATTTGGACATCTTGCAACTCGTTTACACCAAAGAATAAATAGATATTTTGGTAATCGGCGTCGGTTAGTCGTTCTTCAACGGTTAAACTTTCACCGTCAGACCCTGTGAAGTTTGCATTCAATGCGTCTGACATTTTAATGTTGTCATTATACGCATATGCTATCTCATCGGGGTAGTAGAGTTCGAGACCGGCGATGCGAAAATCTCCGAAGATTATTGATTTAGAAAAGTCAGCGGACATCTCAATCGCTTCCGGAACCGGATCATAGTAGTTGTAGGGTTCTATGTATGCCGGAATCGTGTCGTTTTGGAGAAATTCCGGGCCTATTTGAACCGGAGTTACAACGTCTTCATTGTTTTCTATTATTGCCCCAACAAGTTTTGTTATGCCAAATATAATGAGGAAAAGCAAAATTCCCGTGATAGAAAACGCAATTATCCTTCGGCGTATGCGTTTCTTTCGGCGAATTCGCGCGTTAATTTGTCGTTTTCTTGCTAATTCTTCAGGTGTCATCATCTGTTGCAATTCAACCCTTACTTTTTTATTTGGTATAATCTAATTATATACCTTAATAAATTCTACTATATATAGGGGTAGGTTGTCAACAAACAACAAGATTTTTATATAATAAGTGTTCTTATAGTATAGCTTTAAAATAGTTAGAAGTTTGTTTAACATTGTCGATTTAACTTTTCTATACGGTAAACACCGAAATTAAAGCAAAGACTGCTATTGTTATGAGAGTGTTGATTGAAAATGTTGTCGAGATATAGTCGCTGTCGTCTCCGGTTTTTGCGTAGATTGGGATAACAAATGGGGGAGGAAGCGAAAACAATATAGCAAGAGCTATCATCAAATCAAAGTCGAACGGAATTAAGCTAAACAATATATAGGATGTGACGGCGAACAACGCGGCCATTATAGCGAATCTTAGCAAGATTGTGAGTAAAACCGGTTTAAGCAAACGCTTTTTGAATGACAGTTCAAAACCAACGACGATTAAGATTAAAAACGCTGTTGGAGCCGAGATAAATGCAACGACCGAGCTTAGGATATCACCTATCGGAGAAGCAGAAACCACTGAAGAAAGGCCGGTTATTCCAAAGATGATGCCAAGAGTCATTCCGACAAAAGGAGGATTTTTAACAACATCTAACACCGCTTCTTTTGCCGACATCTTTACGCTTGACAACGTTCTTAGAAGCGCTAGGAATATCGTGAACACAAAGATAGACTGGCCTAGGTCAACAACGGCAAACACATGTGTTTTGTCGTCGCCAACAAGCACCGAATAAAGCCCATAGCCGAGCATTCCGGCTTCAAACCCAGTTACGAGATAGGGCAGAAAAATGTTGTTAAGCTTAAAAATTTTGACAACTCCATAGCCGATTAAAAGCGCTATGACACAACTTGAAAACACAAGGACAAACACGAGAAGTGTCCTTGTTGTATAGTCGGCGCCATAAAAAGCGTTAAACAAAACGACCGGTAAAGTTATGTTGCCTATAATTGATTTAAGCGCAAGATGTCCGGTTTGGTCAAAGAATTTTTTTCGAGAACAAAGATAACCTATGAGCAAAACTATAAGTACCGGAAGAACTTTGCTCG
>CAYJFO010000058.1:0-11970 GCA_964369645.1 uncultured Oscillospiraceae bacterium
ATTCAAAATTTTTAAATTGATTTGTCAAAACTTGAGTTCTTTTTATAAGATAAAAGTCCGGTGTCTTTCCTATTTTTTCAAAAAACACATTTAACAACAACGTCGGGTTTAGGTTTTTTTGTGTCCCTGCTTCACAGATTAAATCGAAAACAACCTTATCTCCCTGTTCAATTATCTTAAAACTGTTTATCTGTGGTTTGATATCTACTTCAATCAAATTTTTTGCCTTGCTTTTTTTTGTTACAATTATCTTTTCGCTTGAACAAACCTGTTCTAGCGCTTCTATCATCTCTTTGTTAGAAAGCTGCTCATCAAAAATATCTATAAAATACCGCGCAAACGCTATCTCGGTCGGTTTCATAACGGCTTTTCTACAATCAAAAACCTCTATCCCAAACGGTAGAAAACAGTTAATTCTATCGGGGAAATACGAAAAATCCGTATCGTCCTCAATCTTTATGTCGAGAGTTTCGTATATACTTTCAGACCCAAGAGAAAGCGGCAAAGGGAACATCATGTATAGATGTGAGTTAAACCCTTCCGTATACCATGCGTTTATCTTCGCGCGTGTCAACGCCCTTGAAAAAACTCGAACAAGATCAAGGTGGGAAATATATCTTGCGTCAAAAACTTTGCTAAACTTTAATCTAATCGTGTGCAAAACATTTCCTCCCCGAAATTTTTTCGATACCACATGCCGAACATCCCTCGTGACAACTGTTTGTTGCTTTTGCGGCTTTGGCTTTTTTGTATTCAGATATCAAATATTTTTTGTCTACGCCATAGTCAAATATATCCCACGGCATAGTTTCATCGAACTCGCGTTCTCTTGACGCGTAGAAATCTTTGTCGAGTTTAGCTTTTTTCAAAGCTTTTTCCCAACGTTCATACGAAAAACCTTCGTCCCAACTTTCAAAGATTCCGCCGTCTTTATATACGTTTAACAACACTTTTCCAAGCCTTCTGTCTCCGCGCGCCAACACCGCTTCGATTATACTTGTCTTAGCATCATGCCACTTAACCGAAATCTTTCTGCTTTTTGCGTGTTCTTTTATTAATCGTTGTTTTTGTTCAAACTCTTGTGCCGTGTTTTGTTTAAAGAACTCAAACGGAGTAAACGGTTTCGGAACAAAACAAGCAAGGCTTATATTAACCGACACCGATTTTCCTTTTGGACGTTCGGACAGCGAATAAAAAAGGTCGACTATCTTTTGAGCTAGCGTCGCAATGCCAATTATATCTTCCTCTGTTTCGGTTGGAAGCCCTATCATAAAATACAGCTTTACTGTGCAAAAACCCGACATAAACGCGGTTTTGCAACCATCTAATATCTCTTGTTCCGAAAGGTTTTTGTTGATAGCGTCGCGCAATCTTTGTGTTCCGGCTTCGGGGGCTATCGTAAGCCCGCTTTTTCTAACCTTAGTCGTCTTTTCGATCAACTCGTCGGTCAGCGTGTCTATTCTAAGCGACGGAAGCGAAAGATTGATTTTTCTCTCAACCGTCCAGTCAAGCAAACTGTCAAGCATTTCGTTTATCTCGGGGTGGTCGCTTGTTGAAAGCGAAGTTAGCGAAATCTCGTCGTATCCTGTGTTTTCGCAAAGCGTTTTGGCTTGGCGGTCGATTACGTCGTAGTCCTTCGGCCTAAACGGACGATAAATATACCCCGCTTGACAAAAACGACATCCTCGTATGCAGCCCCTTAAAACTTCGGTAGTTACCCTGTCTTGTATGACTTCAATCATAGGCACAACAAATTCATTCGGAAAAAATGCCGTATTCATGTCGCTTATAATTCGCTTTTGAACAGGAAGCGGCGCTTTGTTTTTTGAAGTTATCGAACAAACCGTTCCGTCCTCGTTATATTCAATTTTATAAAGACTCGGAACATAAACGCCTTTAATCTTAGATGCTTCTATTAAAAGTTTACGTTTTGTATATCCGGCTTTTTTCGCTTTTATAATGAGGTTTGAAAGTTCAAGTATAACTTCTTCCCCTTCTCCAAGCATAAATATATCAACAAACTCGGCAATGGGTTCGGGGTTACATGCACAAGGTCCCCCCGCGACTATAAGCGGAAATGTTTCTTTTCTTGCCGAACTTTTAAGCGGAATTCCGGCAAGGTCAAGCATATATAAAATCGTTGTGTACGAAAGTTCAAACTGCAAAGTAAACCCGACAACATCAAACTTGTCAAGTCCGTCTTTGCTTTCAAGCGCATAAAGCGGAACTTCGTGTCTTTCCATAGCTTCCTTCATATCAAACCACGGAGCAAAAACACGCTCGCACCAGATATTTTGTTGAGCGTTTAGAAGACTGTACAATATCTTCATTCCAAGGTGCGACATGCCGACTTCATACGTATCGGGAAAACAAAACGCAAACCTTAAATCGACATCATCTTTGTTTTTGTACACGGCGTTTGGCTCAAGCCCTATGTATCGCCCCGGCTTTTGAACCTCACGCAAAGCTTTTTCGCGAGAATAATTCATGTTATGTGTAAATCAACTTCCAAAAATATTTATATGACTATTATAAACAAATTATTACGTTTCGGCAATTGTTAAAATCAATATTTTAAATTTTCGTTTCAAACATATTGTATTAATCTTGCCCTATTCGATTATTTTTATTGAAAAATTACATTATTTTTATTATAATTAACTTTGAAAGCATATAGTGGACTTATTCAAGTCCACCATACAATTATTTAATTCTACAAAAAAAGAGGTAAAAAGTTTGAAAAACAAGATTTTTCAAACACCGTTTTGTGCTTTATGCCAAATATGACGGGCATAACTTTTTAACTTTTATAATTTATGTAAAAAGTTGCACAAAACTAAGAAAGGAATAGGCATAAATATGAAAAAAAATAAATTTTCCTGTGGCATGTTGTACTTTGTTGCGATATTAATCCTCGCTATGTATATCTTCCAGATAACCGTCATAGTAGTTCCGTATGTCCAAGAGATTATACAGTTCCTGTCTATGGGATATCCTTCCGATCAAATCGTGCGTAGCGTTTTAGTTGAATTTTTGCCCGGATATCTTATCCCGATAACAATCCCCGCTTTGGGATTTATAACGGTTCTTTTAGTTGTTGCCGGATTCATTAAAAGATGTAACCGTCTTATAGACGAAAACATGGCTAAAAAACCTGAGTTCCCTGTTTTAGACACAAAGACCGAACAAACGCAACCATCAAAAAAAGTCGTTGAAGAAAAAAGCAAAAAGAACGCAAAAAAAGAAACAAAAGAACCAGTTGCCCAGCTTCTTCCCCCAGACCCTTCAACCAAACAACCAAAAAAAGACGAAGTCGACACCAAAAGCGAAAAATAAATCAGCATCTGTTTTTTATTCTACAACCTTTATTCTATTGATACAAATCATATTAAGCTTTTCTAAAAAATAAACTTATTAAATAAGACGAATAGGTACAATCGATAATGATTTCTAAAGATTTGAAAATAATAGCGGATGACCTTGAACTTAAAATATTTGAAGATCATCTTTACGGAGCAAATCAAAATATACTTGTGTCGGTATACGAGGATAAAACCTCTATAACGCTTTGTATCGACATCTGTATGGTTGATTATCCCGAGAGGTGTTCCGATTACATCGCGGATTTTTGTCAAAAAAATTCCGAAAATTTCAATATTCTTAATTTACAGATAAGTTCTACAGGGTTAAAGCTCGACTTTGAAAAAACCGAAAAAACGTTCACCAATGTTTTGGGGTTCTTTTATAGCTTTGTAAAAGAATTTGCGCACTATGAGTTTAACAGTTTCGAGAAATGCACAAACTGTGCGGAACCGCTTAATAACTATGCCATCATAGCTATAGACGGTTTTGCGCATGTATGCGACAAACAATGTGCAACCAAGATTACCGTTCCCGTCTCAAAAGGCGAGGTTAAATACGTCAAAAACTCTTTTTCAGGGTATATCGGGGCATTGTTGTTTTCGCTTATCGGAGGCTATCTTTGGTTTGATTTCGCTTTAAGGGATTTTTCAATCCTCTTGTCTTCGCTATCTATTGCTTTGCTTGCGCATCTTGGATACATTGTTTTTGGCGGAAAGCCCAGTATCGAAAGATTTTTTGCAGTAACTCTTTTCCCTGTTTTATGTGTAATTGCGGCAAACTTCGCTTCGTTTGGTTTTTTACTTGCCGACAAATGGCGTCAGGACGGTTTTGCAGTCGATATAGTCGGGATAGTTGAACAAATTGCTTCTTCAATAACCTTGGGTCAAGATGTCGCCTATGCTTTTTGGTCACAAAATATAGTTGGGGCTGTGGTCATCTTGTTAGTCGCCATCGTATTAGCAAAAGCAAAGAAAAAAGGATTGTTGCTTAAAAACGATCATATCAAGCTGTTTGAAGGAGATTATAAATACCGTGAGAATTCGTCACAACCCATTAGCGCGTCCCGAGCTAGATAAAACGGCTTTTTTTATAAAAGATCCAACCGAACTTCGCGGAAGATGGAACGAAGTTTTTAACAACAAAAACAAAAAAACCGCCTTGGAACTTGGGTGTGGAAAGGGGGAACTTGTCGCTCCGCTTGCGCTCGCTAACCCCGACACCAACTATATCGCAATCGACATAAAAAGCGAGATGCTTTATCTTGCGAAGTTAACTATTGAAAATCAGTTTCAAAACAAACAAAGACCGATAGACAACGTCGTTATATTTTCATACGAAATATGTCGAATACAGGATATATTTTCAAACAATGACAGCATAGACACTATCTATATCAATTTTTGCAATCCTTGGCCAAAAAACCAACACAAGAAAAGACGCCTAACCCACTTTCGCCAACTTAATAAATACCGCGAATTTTTAAAGGAGAGCGGGATTATCTATTTCAAAACCGACGACAAACCTCTTTTCGAGGAAAGTTTTGAATATTTTGAAAAAGCAGGTTTTGAAATTATAATCAAAGACTACGACGCACCCTTTGACCCACAACATCCGATGTCGGAACACGAGAAAAATTTTCGCGAAAAAGGGTTGCCTATACATTTTATAAAAGCAAAAAAGATAATCATTTAAGCAAAGGAGCGAACAAACTTGTTCGCTCCTAAATTTGTTTTTAATATCTAAAATAGATATCTTCAAACGTTATTAAATCAAAATCTTCGCTGTAAACAACTTCGTTTTGTTCGATGTATTTTTGCGTTTCTTCCAACAATTTTTCGTTTGACATCATCTCTTTAACCTGTGACGGTATCGGTTCGGTTCTCTTAACTATATAAAAACCTCCCTCGTTTTCCAAAATCTCAGACACTTCTCCAATCTCAAGACCGTTTACCGCTTGTCCCACAAAACTGTCAAGAAAAAGCTCTTGATCTCGATAATAGGTGTATCCCTCGGGAGAGTTAACCATAAGCCCGTCTTTTGAATATTCCTCTACAAGTTTTGTGAAATCTTCGCCATCGATATATTGTTGATATATCTGCTCGGCGGTTTGTTTTATATCGTCACTTTTTTGTATGCTGCTCGGATACTCAATAAGTCCCGCTGTCGTTTCGTATGAGATAAAGATAAACTGAACAGCTAAAACATTTCGGCTTTCAATAAACTCGCTTTTTTGTTGCTCGGTAAAGCTATATGGAGACTCGTCGGACAGGATATATTCTCGTATTTTCTGCCCTAACTTTTGATCTTTAAAGTTAGTTGTTAAAACCTCAAGTGTCATATAATCGCTAGCGAGTCGAGTTTCAAACAACGTTTCATTTCCGGCTTGCTCAACTAATAGCTGTATCTCGTCTTGGATTTCGTCGTAATCTGTATCATCAAGTTTAATATCATGGTCCCTCGCCCAATCCAATAGCGCGGCGGTTTGCTTTATATTATCTATTAAGACTTTAAATAACTGTTGTCTCGCGTAATCATCGGTTAGAATATCGGGGTTATTCTCTTGATATATGTCTTTATATGGTAGCAAGTAGTAGATAAATTCGTCCGCATAAACCTCGCGCTCTCCAACAGAAAATACAAACGCATTGTCGTCGAGAGGGCTTTTTTCAACCGGCGAACAACCAAGAGGTATAAGAGTTATTGTGGCTATAATTAAAATTGCAACTACTATTTTTATGGTTTGGTTCATTCAGTTCTCCGTATTAAAAATGTTAAATATAGTATTCCAATTTTAGCATATGGAATTATCTCAAGCAGAATTGTTTAGAGTTTTTATATCAATTTTTTCAAAAAACTAACATTTATTTTAAAATACTGCCATAGTCATAGTTTAAGTAAAAATCAAAAACATCATCAAAATGTTCATCAATATTTTCAGACGTAATTAAATGTTGTTGTTTCTCCATATACTTAAAAATATCGTCATTTATTTCTTCTGAATAATGCGTTTCGTCTTTATATAAAGCATAATTTGTTGTTACATCGTATAAATCCAAGAAAGAAAAAAGTTTAATATTATCATATTCTACAATAAGTTCAGAAGCATATTTTAAAGCGTTTAAATGGTAATTAAGCGTATTTGATTGATTAAGGTTACCATAATAAACTATACTGTATGGTGGAAAAAAGCAATAAAATTCTATATCTGGGTTGTCAATTGCTAACTGTATTAAATTTTGTTGTAAATTGTCGAAAATAATAATTCTATCCTCTTCCAACAACTGTTTTTGAGAACTCTCGGTTTTTTCATTTGCATTATACGAATTTAGTAAGACTTCTTCAGAAAACGTAACTTTTTCCTGCCAACGGCTATAATCGTCAAAACTTGTTGTTTCGTTTCCAATTAAAGTATTGAAAATCGTTAGTCCGCTTCCGTAAATAAAGGTATGTTTATTTAAAAGGTAACTAATGTCATTAAAGTAATTTTCATCATAGAGGTACTCTGGATATGAACGATATGGTAGCGCATCTTTTTCTTTCATAATATTATATTGGTCTAAAGACATTACAATAATTTCAATATTAGGGTTATAGGAAATAGCTCTATTTAAATATAACGCTATTTCATTAAAAGTCGCTCCAGAAAAACTGGTTTTAATGCTGTTGGTTTTAAATAAATCGTCAAACTGGCTCGCTTTAAAGTTCTCTGTCATCGACGTTCCGGTTATAATGGCATCATATTCGAAATGCCTTGCAATTCCATTGTTTTGATATCGTTGACTTTCGAGTTTATAACTTAATGCATCAAACGGTTTGCGATACAAGAAGAACGGATCTATTATAAAATTAAAAAGCATAACACAAATAGATGCTATACAAAATAGTATTATCACTAAGAAAACAAATTTTTTGTTAGACAACATAGCAAAACACCTGCTTTAGAAATTAAAATAAATAAACGATGATATCCCCGCAAAAGAGGAAACTGACCACACCAAAAACAAAACAGTTTTAAGCATTTTAAAATATGTTGGCTTAAATAAATTCAATTTTTCATTTGTGTTTTTCATTGTTACGACACATAAAAAAGTTATAATAAAAAGCAATAAGAAAACAAAAATTCCACTCATGGGAATTGCGGAAAGGTTCAACGATGCAAACTCAGTAGCGCCATCTCCTGCATTGATAAGATCGGTATTTATAGATTTAAAATCAAACGAAAATATTTTCTTGTAAAATTCTCCAGCAGTTGTTAAGGTTTCCGCTCTAAACAATACCCATGTTAAATTAACAAAGATAAATGTAATAATCCAGTTTATTGCTTTAGGGATTTTCTCAACTGATGACAATAAAATTCTTGTAAATATACTGAAAAACCCATGTAATATTCCCCATAAAATAAATGTCCAGCTTGCTCCATGCCAAATTCCACTAACTAAAAATACTATGAAAATATTACGATAAAGCTTAATTTTGCCTACTCGATTTCCTCCCAACGGAATATAAACATATTTTGTAAAAAATCTCGTCAGCGTTATATGCCAACGTTCCCAAAATTCTATAATCGTCGAAGACTTGTATGGCGAATTAAAATTCATTGGTAATTGTATATTAAACATATATCCAATACCAGTCGCTATATCACAATATCCGCTAAAATCAAAATATATCTGAAATGTATATGCAATCATAACAAATATCGCATCGGTACTGCTTAATACACTAATATTATCATGTCCCCAGTTTGCAAACAACGCAAATGTATCGGCTATTAATACTTTCTTTGCAAGTCCTAAAGAAAAAGCATAGAGACCTTTTGCAAAATTATCGTAATTAAAATGCTTTTTTTGGGTGTCGGCAAATTGAGGTACGACTTCACTATGTAGAACAATAGGTCCTGCAACCAATTGTGGAAAAAAGGTTACAAATAATGAATAATCAAGAAGTTTGTACTTTGGTACAGTCTTTCTATAGCTGTCTATAACATACGATAATTGTTGAAATGTAAAAAAACTAATACCCAAAGGAAGCAGTATTTTTTCAAAAAGTAAATTGGATCCAAAAACTATGTTAATGTTATCGATAAAGAAATTAAAATATTTATAGTAAAACAACAATCCTAAATTGAAAACAATTCCAATAACTAAAAGAGCTTTCGAATAACTGCGATTTGTTGAATCAACCATACCGGTTCCTAAAAAAAAGTTAACCAAAATACTTGAGAGCATTATAAATATATAATAAAAATTGAAATATCCATAAAACAAAAAAGACATTGCAACAAGATAAAGTTTTGCTATTTCATATTTTTTAAACCGATTTAATATATAATAGCCTATTATCGTCATCGGAAGAAATAGCAAAACAAAAATATATGAATTAAATAACACTAATATACGTATCCTTTTCTGATTCTGAACGGTTTTTAAAACACTTTTTCTATTAAGGTAATTTTTTCAAATGCTTATCTATAATAAAATTACACTCAAAATGTAGATAAACCTCTCCCTTAACAATTTAAAAGCCCCGCAACCGCCGTACCAATAAGCGTTGCTTTTTCGGCTTTTACAAACTCTACATAACGACGCATATCATGCTCAATATAGTCTTTTATATAATAGTTAAACTTGCCTCTGAATAGCTTGGATTTATAAAACGTAGTCCCGTCGGCACATATACAAACCGGCATAGTCGGGTCGGTTCCGTATCCCGTTTGTTTTAGTATTCCGGCAATAACAAACGTCGCAAGTTTTGCCGCACGTTCGTAGTCGCTGTCAATAATGTAATAAAGCGTTTGGCGGTCGCTGTCGCTTCCTGCTGTGAGCATTGCTAGTTTGTTTTCCCTTGTTGGTGCAAAACAAAACTCGTCGACCTCTTTAAGAGTAAACGGTTCAACTTGTTTAAATCTTTCGACAAATTCGTTTGAGAAGAGACCTTGTTCTGTCGCTTTTTCTACAGTTAGATAGATGTTTTTCCCTTGATACGCTCCTGCTATCATCTTCTCAAATTTTGAAACACCGGGATTTTTAGAACGAGCATCACGCTCTTTATCTACAGTTCCTTGGTGAACCCCGTCGTAGTATCCGCTTTCAATATTAACAACTATATTTTCCGGTAAAGCGGAGGTTGTATTTATCTTTTTAATATCCTTTGTTTTTTCTATATAACAAGTATTGCTTCCTGTTCCCAAAATCATGCCGATATACGTCTCAAACTGCATGTTAAGGTTCATAACCTTTCCGCCAATCATGGTTGAAACGGTGTCGTTAATAAGTATAAAACTTTTTCCGGTCTTTCCGCGTTTGATAAGTTCTTGTTTAATGCCCTCGCAAACTAGTTTTCCACTTGATTCGGTTATTGCAACTTCTTTCGAAAAATCAATAACCTTTCCGTCTTTGCTTTCCAAAATCTCCGCCGCATACGAAAAGCAAAACGCTATCTTATCGCTTTTATCAATAACCGGCATAAGCCTATCTGCTGCTATGATATAAAACTCGTCCATAGTAATTGGCTTTTCAATCCCCGGCATTTTATATTGTTCGAAATATTCTTCAACTGCTTTGTACTCTTGGTCAAAATGAACCGCCGCAACCCTAAAGTTTGTTCCGCCGGCATCAACCACAATAACGCTTTCGTTAATTGGTATTTCCCCGTCCGCGGTTAGATATGTCGGCAACATCTTTAACGAAGACCCGCCATCTTTTTCAAGGCTTTTAACCATCTGATTTTTAAATGTTTCACTATCCCTTTC
Source organism: uncultured Oscillospiraceae bacterium (assembly GCA_964369645.1). Classification (GTDB taxonomy): domain Bacteria; phylum Bacillota; class Clostridia; order Oscillospirales; family Ruminococcaceae; genus CAYJAY01. Next base: position 10,115 of record CAYJFO010000058.1, read on the forward strand.
GATATTGATAAAATCCGAATGCATCTCAATACTTTTGGTAAATTGTTTTACTTTGTTGTAGATATCCATTTATACGCCCTCATTTAAAAAATTATTTGCAAAATTTTCAGTTAATGTTATTATAGAATAAATACCGTAAAGAAATCAATCAATTTGTTGTTTTTTTTTGCAAAAAGTTTCATATACAATTCATATCAACAGAATATAATATCTTTTAGGAGGATTTTAATTATATGAATGAAATTAACAATAATCAAATAGAACTTGATAAACAAAATGACCCGGCGACAACAGCTTCTCCCGAATATTCTACCGACAGTTCAACCCCGCTAACACCATATGAACAAGAATATCAGTCATACAAAGCAAGAAAGAAAAAAGGTCGAAAAAAAGGATGGCTAATATTTGGTTACATCTCTATTTCACTTTTAAGCGGCTTTGTTGGCGCTTATCTTGCTCTTACTATATTTTCAAATACATCAAGCGTCGTTTTATATGAAACGGCAAAACAACAACAACCCGTCTCGCTTTCTTCAAAAGGCACGATTGCCGAAGTTTCACAGCTTACCTCCCCTAGTGTTGTGGAAATTTCTATCGAACAATCTGTCACAGGAGGGTTTTTCAATCAAACTGTACCGGTCGGCGCGGGTAGCGGCGTTATAATAAGCGAAGACGGATATATAATAACAAACATGCATGTTGCGGGTGGCGGAAGCGACCTTATAGTTAAACTTTATGACGGAACAGAATATTCAGCCGAATTAATCGGTGGCGACGAAGCCAACGACATCGCCGTTATAAAAATAGATAAAACAGGGCTTTCACCGGCTGTCTACGGAGACTCAGACACGCTGGTTGTTGGTGAAGATGTTATTGCAGTTGGAAACTCTCTCGGAGAGTTTGGAGGCTCGGTTTCTGAGGGAATAATAAGCGGTCTTGCAAGAGAGGTTGCTATCGAGGGCCAACAGTTCACTCTGATACAAACCACAGCTGCCGTAAACCTTGGCAACTCGGGCGGCGGGCTGTTTAACATGAACGGCGAACTTATCGCCATAGTAACAGCAAAATCCGGCGGATATGCTATCGAGGGCATAGGATTTGCAATACCGATTAACCACGCACGAGAACTTGCTCAAGATATCATTGAAAACGGCACCAGCACAAACAAAGCTGTGCTTGGCGTTCAAGTTATTGAAATTTGGGACGACGAAACCGCTTATCAATACGATGTAACAAAATATGGCGTTTATCTCTATGTTATAGAAAACGGCTCTGCTGCCGAAAAAGCCGGCCTCGAAATTAGCGATTACGTTGTTAGTGTAGACGGCAATGTCATTGAATACATCGTCGACTTAACATCCTATCTTGCAACAAAAGCTCCCGGAGATATAGTCGAAATCCAGATTATCAGGGACAATAAAATGATGGTTGTTCCTGTTACGCTTCAAGCATCAAACTAAAAAAACGTATTTTTGAAAAACGAGGATTATAGTAATGCCCAAATATCAACTAACCCCAGATCTTTTGACCGACCACCCTCTAATTGACGAGCAACACGAAGAACTCTTTAACGCCATCAACACTCTTATGGATGCGTGTGCTACAGGTAAAGGCCGAAGCCATTTAGAAGCAACGTTTACCTTCTTACAAAACTATATTGAAAAACATTTTAATGATGAAGAAATGCTTCAAAAATCCGTTAACTATCCAGAACTTTCAAGACACCAAACTATCCACGAAGAGTATAAAAAACTAATCAATAAGTCAGGCGAAATTTTAAAAAGCGAAGGCGCAACGATTAAGGCACTAACCGAGCTCAACAAGTCGATAGCCGTTTTAATTAACCACGTGAAAAT
>CAYJFO010000059.1:0-11581 GCA_964369645.1 uncultured Oscillospiraceae bacterium
CTAAATCAAGTTGCTCACAGATAACCGCTCTTACCTTTTCAAAAACCATTGTTATTAACTCCTTTTTTAAAACCATTTTAACCGATATAAATCGTCTACAATATTATATAACGTTTTTACGTGAAAATGTCAACACTTTTTTGTCAAAATTCAAAAAAATATTATTTTTTTATTTCAATTTTTATTTTTTCAATCGCAAGAAACATTTTTTATCGACTGTTAAAATATGATAACATCATGTTATTAAATAGTTTGGAGTTGAATTTATATGTCTGCAAAAGCTATTGCTTTAATTGGTTTTTCGGGTTGTGGAAAAACCACAATAGGAAAACTTCTTGCAAAGGAACTTGGGATTCCATTTTCTGATTTGGACGACAGAACAGAAAGCTTCACCGGAATGCGGTTGTCCGACATACTTATAAGAATGGGTGAGTCGGGACTTAGGACGGTTGAAAGCCTTGCGCTTTCTGTGCTTGGGGTGTCGGGGGGAATTGTCGCTACGAGTAGTGGTTCGATTATGTTTCTTAAAAATAGAAGAATTCTTGAGGAGGGATTTTTCACAATCTTTCTCGACGCCCCGTTCGAGGCACTTTACCCGAGGATTGTCGGAACCGCGCGGCCGCTTTTGTATTCGCTTTCCGAATCGGAACTATCTATGCTATACAGTATGCGTTCCGAGCTTTACAAACAGTCGGCGGACATCGTTGTCGATGCTACTAAAAATCCCGAGGAGATTGTAAATGAGGTTGTTGGGGTGTTGAAGATTATGCAAAGTCGGTTGAAAAAGACATGAGAAAATATATGAGTTTTCGTTGTAGGTGATTGGAAAACCAAATTTTTAAGCTTTTAGTTAAGCTTGAAAGTTTGGTTTTTCGCTTTTTAAAATAAATTATACAAATTGGGCGGTATATGGTAGAATTAAAATAACAAAAAGAGTAAACGATCAAACTAAAGATTTAAAGGAATTTTTGAAGACATGATTAAAACAAAACATCTACCACAAAGAATATTAATATACTGCGTTGGACTGTTTTTGATAGCTGTTGGTGTTTCGCTTTCTATCAATTCAAACCTTGGGATTTCGCCCGTCAATTCTGTTCCGTATGCGGTCAGCCTTTCGACGTCGATACCCCTGTCGACCGCCGTCACGGTGGTGTTTGCGTTTTATATGTTGTTGCAGATATTATTGCTTAGAAAAGATTATAAAATTATTAACTTAACCCAGATATTTTTTGCTACCCTTTTGGGGTATTTTGTCGATTTTACCAACCAATGGCTGGGGGATATTCGCTTCGACAACTATATAGGACAGCTTTTTTTGATGGCGGTTAGCATAGTGGTCATTGCCACAGGGGTGGCGCTTTATGTAGATGTCAAGTTGGTTACTATGCCGTCCGAAGGGTTGGCGCTTGCTATTACTCAAAAATTTAAAAAACTCGCGTTCCACCAAGTTAAGATGATAGTGGATTGCTGTTTTGTCATTGCGGCGATGCTAATAACTTTTTTTGCGCTAGGAGAGATACAAGGAGTTCGCGAAGGAACCGTTATAAGCGCCGTGATGGTTGGAAAGGTTATTCCGCTCTCGCGAAAACTAACCTCAAAAATAACGCAAAGATATAAAGATCTTTAAATTGCGGTTGTTAATTGGCAACCAAGACAATATAGTTTAATTGATAAGATGATTGTTATTTTAGAGTTGGCTGAAAAGCGTTCAAAAATAAACGAAATCAAACAACCGTAAACAAAACATTGACTTTTAACATAATTAGATGTATATTAATTAAATTATGGTATTTGTTAGGTTGATAAATAAAATCACAATAATCTATAATAAATTATTTTGATCCGGAGCAAATTTAGATGAAACGAAAGTTGCAAAAATTTTGGCAATTCATTGTTGACAAAACGTTGGAGGAAAAAAGAGACCTCAACGATTGTAAAGAAGAAGTTGTCAAAAAAAATAGCGAGATATTGACAACGATGGTGTTTGCGACGGCCCTTATTTTGGGGGTTAGCTTTATAGTTTCGTTTGCTTCAGATTTTTTTGCGTCGGCAGGGGTTTCAAATCTTCGTTGGGCGTATCTCGGCGTTACAACCGTTGCGATTATTATTTATATATATATTAAGTGTTTTGCGAAAAACTTTCACACCGCGCTTATATACATAGTGAACACCCTTGCGTTTATCTATTCTTTCATCGTGAGTGCGATCGTCATAACCGACGGAACGAGCGTTACATTTATCGTAGTTCTCTTTATGGCGTCGACGCTATATCTCGACTATGGTTGGCGAATTCATCTGTTCATGACCTGTGCAACGATTGCGTTTGTTGTGGGAATTTATTTTTTCAAGGCTCCCGAAGCGTTTTCCGCCGAAGCTATGAATTCGTTTATCGTGTTGGCGTTGTTGTTCGTCATCGGAACGATGGTTCGGTCGGCAAGGCTTGGGATCTTTGTTGCGCAAAACACGCTGAAGGGATACGCATACATCGATCAGTTAACTGGCATAAACAATCGCCGCAAGATGTTCGAGGATTTTGCTAAGTTTGAAGATCCACAAACAACACAACAAATAACGGCGTTTGCGATTTTAGATGTAGATTTTTTTAAAAAATTCAATGATAGATATGGACACCAAGCGGGGGATACCTGCTTAAAAAAGATAGGTAACTGCCTTGCTTTGTTACAAGAGCGGCACAGCGTATTTTGTTACAGATACGGCGGGGAAGAGTTCACAGCGCTTTTTATAGACTGCGATAAAACGGCGATTGACAACGCTATCGGGTGTTTTTTGGAAGAATTGAGAGAGCTTCAAATACCTAACCAAGATTCGGAACATAATATCTTGACTGCTAGCGTTGGCGTTTCGTATGTTGACACAGCAAAGGTGGAAAACAACGGTGATAAACAGGGAAAACAAAGTCTTGAGAAGATGTTGAGCGTTGCGGACAGCGCACTTTACAAGGCAAAAGAAGGCGGAAGAAACATGGTTGTTTATTCTGAAATGTTAAACGACACCAAAGCTGAGTTGTCTGAAACTATACGAAAACGAACAAAACCTAAAAGTAGCGTTTAAACAGTTTTACAGAATATAAAAAAACAGGGAATGTCTTTGTGATATCCCCTGTTTTTTTAGTTTTATCTATGAAAACTATTTCTATTTGTTTTTAAGCTCGTTTAGTTTTTTTCCGATTGTTGCAAAATCTTCGAGAGCAAACGGTTTGTTGTTTGGGTTACGAAGAATCGCCGCCGGATGAAATGTAGTCAAAAAAAGCATACTGCTTTTTTCAAAAAGCACCTCGTCTTTCTCACAAGCCATCTCGCTTTTCTCAAAAAACTTTCCGTGGTCTTTTGTAATCAAAATTGAACGATCTATCATCTTTTGAGCCGCTATTCTTCCGAGACACACTACGATTTTGGGATTAATTAAAGAAATCTGTTTTCTTAAATAATCGATACAAAGTTGTTGTTCGTTTGGCTTTGGGTCGCGGTTTTCGGGCGGACGACATTTTATAATGTTCGATATATATATATCTGCACGAGAAAGACCTATTGTTTCAAGAAATTCGTCGAGAAGCTTTCCGCTTCGGCCAACAAACGGCTTTCCTTCAAGGTCTTCGTTCATTCCGGGGGCCTCGCCTATAAACATAACGTCGGCATTAGCGTTACCAGTTCCGAAAACAACGTTGTTTCTCGTCGATGAAAGTTCGCATTTTGTACAGGTTAAACATTCATTTTGGAGTTCGTTTAATGTCATCAAACCTAAATGTCCTCTTCAGTTTCTCGAACAATAAAGATAGGGCGGTTTTTTGTTTCGAGATATGTTTTTGAAAGATATTGCCCCAATATGCCTATCGAGAAAAGCTGTATTCCCGAAACCATAAGTATTGTACAGATAAGTGCCGGGAATCCGTCGACAGGATCGCCGAATAGAATTGTTTTGATTAGAAAATACAAAAGCAACCCAAACGATAACGCGCAAAAAACAAGTCCCATAACCGAAGATATCGCAAGCGGAGCTACAGAAAAAGCCGTTATGCCTTCGAGCGAGTAGAAAAACAATTTCCAAAAAGACCATTTAGTTTCGCCCGCCGCACGTTCTCGGTTTTCATATTCGAGCCATTTGGTTTTAAATCCAACCCAACCGAATATACCTTTGGAAAACCTGTTGTACTCTTGTAACGAAAGAATAGAGTCGCACATCTTGCGTGTCATAAGTCTAAAATCGCGCGCCCCGTCTACGATGTTTGCGTCTGATATCTTGTTTATAATTCGATAGAACGACCACGCAAAAAATGAACGAATAGGCGGCTCGCCCTTTCGCGTAACACGACGTGAAGCGACACAGTCAAACTCGCCTTTTTGTAGTTCTTGGTACATTTCGGGGACAAGTTCGGGCGGGTCTTGCAAGTCGGCGTCCATAACTCCTATAAAGTTTCCTTTTGCACAACTAAGACCGGCAAACATAGCGCCTTCTTTACCAAAATTTCGAGATAGCGAAACAAACCGCATGTGTTTATCGCTTTGACAAAGTTTCTTTGTTATATTTAACGTCTCGTCGTCTGACCCATCATCAACTATAATTATTTCATAGTCTGAACCGTTTATTTTGGAAAAAATCTCTTTTGTTTTTTCGTAAAATAAAGGCAAAACCTCCTGTTCGTTTTTACATGGAACGATTATAGATATAAGGTCCATCGTTAATGACTATCCTTTCTTCTGCTTCCTACTGCTTCCTGTTGCTTCCCGTTGTTTCATTTAAACCGCAGGCTGTTTTTTATTAGACGCCGTATGTAGTCCATTCGGAAAAACCGCTAAGCTCGGAATCGGGTTTTGAAGCGCTAGGTGTTTTGGTCGATTGGTTTTGACCAAACTTTGAGTTTTCGTTTTGTTTAGAAAAAACGGTTGGTTCTTCGGGCGGGTTGTGTAGCTCGGGGATGTCTCGTGTTTGGCTATTTGCACAGGAATTTATCATAGCAAGGTCCCAAAGCATTCCGAAAAGACCATATCTTGTGTCGGCGAGAAAACTGTATTCAAGCGCGTCGACAGCGTCCGCCTTAAATATCCCAAGGTCAGCAAAAGAATACGGCATGTCAAGTTGTCTAAATACCGATTTATATTCCACATAACGCGGAAGCAACTTTTTCATGTCGGTTTTAATTCTCGAAAAGTTTTGTTCAAGTTCTTTAATTCTGCGTTCAAATTCTGCTTCGGAAAACCGTCTTCCGGACGATTCTGAAAGAATTTTGTCGGCTTTTTCACCGTATACCCTATGGATTTCTCTGCCGTACGACGACCAACTATAGCCCCTGTACTCCATCATTGCTCCCCCAAAATCGGGGTCGGCATCCGACAGGATGTCGTATATATTAACACAATAGCACGCCGCAAAACCTTTTAAAAGGTTAATGCTAACTTCGCGGTCTTTTTGTTTAAGTTTTTGATAAAGGAAATCCGCAAGCGAACTTTCGCTACCTTTTGAAACTAAAAGACTTCCGGCATAGTCTGCCGAGACGCCAACCGAGATTAACGAACGAAGCAAACAATCAATTAGTTCCTTCGAGCTTAACGAAGTTCCCCTTGAAACGAGTTGTTTAAGTCTTTTAAGTTCTTTAAGGATATATCCGGCGATTTCGGAACAAAAAAACGTTCCGTTTACCATGGCGGAAAGATACCAATCGAAAACCGAAATATATTTTGAAAGAGCCGCGGCTATTCCGTTTTTAGTCATCTCTTTTGGGGCGGCGCATATAACCGAAAGATCGGCAACGATAGCTTTTGGAGTTATCGATTTAAACACCTGTACGTTGCCTTTTTCGTCAAAAAACGTCGAAAAAGGAGCGGCAAAACTGTCAGAAGACGCCGCAGTTGGGCACGCTATGAGTGGAACCGCCGATTTAAAACAAAGATATTTTGCAAGGTCTATTAAACTTCCGCCGCCTATCGCAATTACTATTGCCGTGTCTTTTGGAAGGGCAACTACAAGTTTACCCAAGCTGTTGTGGTTACACACAATAGGTTCGTCGCCCGGGAAAACAAACTTCTTAACCTTAAACCCGTCGGCGCCTATCATGCGAACTATCGACGACCCAGAAACGTCCATTGTGTTTTCGTCCGCTACGACAAAGATTTGCTTTTCTTTGTATTTCGCTATCAACCCCGGTATGCAAAGACTTGCATTTTCTGCAATTAAAACCCCCGACAGCTCGGTTTTGTGGGTTTTTCCACAGCTGCATTTAATAGGTTTTTTTATAAGACTTTCAACCGGTTCTTTGAAATTGTTTTTCTCCATAAAAATATCCTTTCCTTTTTTGATATTTGGGGGGCGGTTTTGCCATAGCGAACTTTATGGTCGCAAAATATCGGTTGTCGTATTGACCGAGAAGCACAAAACTTTATGTTTGAAACTTTGTTTCAAAATTTGCCCTGACCTTTTTAATAGAGTTGTTTTTCTTTAAAGTTTATATATTCAAATTCTGCTATATAATATCCCGTGCCGTTTGGTTTGATAGTGTACACGTTACATTGCATTTCGGTGTAGATATCCTCTATCATGTCAAACGTGACCTCGCCGCCCGTCATTAATAACTCTTGGTTTTCCATGTCGTTAAAAAACAAAGGGTCGGTAAGATCTATAAGATAGAGTTTATACACATCCTGATATCCGTCCACGGCATATGGGAAAAAATATCCCGCCATTCCGGAAGTTGCATACTGCCTAATAATAACTTCGTTTTCGACGTCTAAAATATACGGGGAATATTCCTTTGTTTCAAATTCGTCGCTAAGTTTTGCTTCAGGTCCAAAGATAGCGGATACCCCATCTTCAAGGTCGGCAAACGATAAAGACGCCGAAATTCCGTCATCCATATCTTCAAACAACGCGTTTTTCAAAATAGCTGAAGCGAAAACCATCGTTTCGTCCGAAAGTTCCGAACTGTCGAAAAAAGGGCTTGGCGCTATGTTAAACGGTGTTACGAGCGAGATGAATTTATCCAACGTTTCAAGATCAACCGAATATCCGCTTTGCTCGGGGAGCGCCGTGACAAGGCTTTCTGTGGCTTCGGCTACGGGGTCTATCTTTGCTTCAATTTCGGCTTTGACAGAACTGCTTACCGCTTCGCTTTGTGGCGAGTCTTCTAAAGCACATCCCGAAACAATAAGTATAAACGCAGTTGATATAAATGTTGTTAAAATAAATCTTTTCATAATGATAACCGTCCCTTTCTTGGGTCTTTTTGAATCTATTAGTCTATAATAAGATTCAAACGATGTTTTTGCGGCAAAGCGCAAAATCTCAAATATAAAGCTATAGTGAAAGATTAAATCGGTCTTGGTCTCCGTCTGCTTTAAACATAAACCAATCTCCCGACATGTTGCTTGCAGAAAAGAAATCTACGTTTGAAAGTTCAAGTGGGGTAAGGTAGACCGGAACGATATTTTGGTCGTCTGTCGTTCTTAAAACAAACCCGGCTTCAAACATCGTTTGTTCCGAAAATCCAATAGCGGAAAAATCAGCAAATTCCGCGCCTGTTTCGTCAAACAAAAGCTCTGCTGTTTCGCCAAGCGCCGATATCAACTCGCGGTTTCCTATGAAATCGACAAAACGTAACGCCTTGTTGCCGTTGTCGCTTTGAATAACCCTGTACACAGCAAACGCTGTTTTCTCTTTTTTTGTTATACGTATAAAGCTGTATTCAAACCACGGGTTTTCGAGGTATCTCCACTTTATGTAGGATAGATCTTTATAAGGTTTTAAAAAGTTAAATGTTGAAAAATCAAACTTTAAAATTTCCTTTTGGTCGTCTTTTTGTATTTTAAACCCTTTGGTTTGTGCTTTTGGTATAACTTTATCCGATATGCTACAAAGAGTATATTTTTCTACGCTGTCGTTTAGGCGATAGAACTGGTTAAGCGGTTTTACATTAAACTTTAAAAATTTATAAAACCCAAAAACCGACGGCCTTATGTTGTTGACCGAAGCGGTTGAACAACCAGTTTGTTTTTTTATCTCATCAACCGTTTTAAGAGCCGCCGTTATCGGCGCGCCTTTTTTAGCCACAAGATATGATATAAATATATCGGGAGTTTTGGTGTCGTTGGTTTTAATAAATCCGGCAAGCGAGAGAAGTTCGTTTGTATCTTTGTCCCGTGCGCACATTATGTTTATCTTGTTTTCGCGGACAAAATAGTAGTTGAACGTTTCGCTGTCGTGGATTAAAGGATGTTTGCCGCCCCAATGTGTTTCACAAAAATCTTTAAATTCCAAAAGTTCATGTTGTTCAAGTTGTTTGTAAATAACGTCGCCCATAGTTTAAAGTACCATTCCGGAAGTTATCGGAACTATCGCTCCGTTTAAATATTCGTTGTCGTCGCAAAGTAGGAACTTTAAAACATTCGCGACGTCTTTTGGTGACCCGTTGCGTTTAAGCGGGCTTTTTTGAGCCGTGCTTTGGATTTCGAAATCTGGTAACGTTTCAAGAAACGACGTTTCGACCATAGACGGCGCGACCGCGTTAAACGTTAATCCCTTGTCGGCGTATTCAACCGCCAAAGATTTTGTTATGCCCATAAGAGCATACTTAGAGCTTACGTAACTTGAAAGAAATTTCGGTGGCGTTCCGATACAATACGAAGTCAACATAACCGCGATTTTCCCAAAACCGTTTTTAGCCATAATTGGAGCAAACTCTTTACACACAAGCGAAAAACTTAGCACCGAAACGTTTATGTCCAAAAGGAAACTTTTGCTGTTGAACTTTTTAAACTTTGTCGCTTTTGCAAGAGGAGCCGGAAGGTGGACTATTTTTGTTATATCTTGTCCCAAAGCTTTGACGTTTTGAATGAATTCAAGTATACCGTCTTCGGTTGAAAAGTCTCCATAAATACATGTGATGTTTTTTCCTTGTATGTTGTCAAGTTTTTGTTTGTTGGTGCGATAATGCGCAATGATGTCGCCGTCTAAACCTTTGATAAGTTCTGTTCCGATATCGCTACTTGCGCCAAGAATTAGTGTTGAGCCCATAATACTCCTCATTTAATTAGAAACTCCCGCTTCGATAGTTGCCGAGTTCACTTTCTCGCCGTTTTGGTTTCGCGTTTCGGCCTTTATCGTAATTCGTCCAACCGCTTCGCTAACGTGCGAGACGATACCCGAAACGGTCAACGTGTCCCCGACAAAAACAGGTTTGCGAAATTTTGTCGAGACTTCTTGTAAAAGACAATGTTTCCCCGGAAGGTATACCCCGGCTAGCGTAGAATAAAGCGAAGCCGCGAGCATTCCGTAGACAACGCGATCTTTATATCCTTTTTGTTTCGCGTGTTTACTGTCACAGTGTAACGGATTGTTGTCCCCCGTAAGCGAAAGGAAAAGCGAAAGTTTTTGTTCCGTTATTTCCTCGGTAAACGAGGCTTTTGTTCCTACCGTAATGTCAGAAATCGTATACTCGTTCATGGTTTTAGTTACTTCTCCGCAATCTTTCTTTCGATAAGGTCAAGCATCTCGCCAACGTCTTTCAAGCCCTCTACCTCGCCGACAGAAAACTTTATCGCAAATTTTCGTTCCATAGCAACCAAGATGTTTATCTGCTCAAGACTGTCCCAATCTTCAATGTCGGCGGCGGTCATCTCGTTGTGAACCGTTATATCGTCATCGTCAAAGATGTCGCGGAAGATTTCGGAAACTTGTTGTATTAATTCTGTTCTATTCATAAATTACCTCTATTGAATTTGTTTTATTTTGATATTCCGTCGGAATATTGAACACCCATTGTGTTTCGCCGTTTTGCAACTGTTGTGTGTTTGCAAACCCTAAAGTTTTGTAAAAATCTTTTACAATCGAATTTTTGGCGGTTGGGATATATTTTGCTGTAATAGTTTCAACCCCTAAATCCTTGAGTTTTTCAACCAACACATCAAACATAGCAAATTCGAGTTCACGTTTAAACACTCGACAGCTCATTATCCAAAGCTCGATATCGGCGGTTTTGCCGTCAAGCGCACATATAATCTCGGTTACAATTCCGTTGTCGCCAAACTTGTCGGTAAGCCTTGAATAAAGCGTAACAAACTTTTCGCTTTTTGCGCGTTCGGTTATCTCCTCGCCGGTATATCGCCTTGTTGTTAGATTGAATTGGTTGGTTTTGTTTGCAAGAGCCGTAATACGCTCGGCATTTTGTTCGGTGAATTTCCCAAAATAGCCTTTCATGTCAAGAGATTTAAGATATTCGGAATAATCGGAAAATTCCGAAACTGAACTGTTTCTAAGCGCATTTTGTGCGTACATCTCGTTTCGCTTAAGGTCGTCCTCTGAAAGAGACACCGTTTCAAAATACCCCGAATTCGCAACCGTTTCGGCGTAACGCTCCGGCATTAAAAGCGACGGTATCGCAACGGAGCTAAGCATCGATTTAACCTGTTCGCGTTCAAACGGGTTGTCGTCGACAAAAACAAAACTGTCGATCCCGACGTTAAGCTCGTTTGCGGCGTTTTGAATGTTGGTTGCTTTGTCGTCCCAGTTTGCGTAAAAACACGCAAAGTCTTCGCGCCCCAGCACCGACGAGGGATGGGAAAACCCGCTTATCGCTGCGTCTTGTTCGTTTTTGGAGTTAACCCCCAACACAACACCTATTCGCGAAAGCTCCTTCGCGACGTTTTGCATGTCAGAAAAAGCAATTCCCCCGGGGCTTTCAGAACCTAGGATTATTCCGTCGACACCGTCGTCCCCTATGACCCCGCCCCAAAGAGTGTTGTCACAGTCGAGCATTAAAACTTTTTTGTTGCGCCCAAAAATCGCCTTTATGATGTTCGCGACCGAATGGCAAAGGGTGGGCACGGCGTTTGGTGCAACGGCATATTTATATGCGTTGTAATACGACGGGTCGCTCCAATCGTCTAGGCCGTAGAAACTTGACAGATAGTTTATGTCGTTTATGTAAAAATTCGGTGTGTTTTCGGCATAGCTTGCCATGAATTCGTTTAACCTGTTGACAAAGCGAACCTTACCCGCCGGGTCGTATGCTTCGCGGTTTCCCATAATTCGAATACGTGGAAACTCAAAGTTGTTGGCGACAACCGCGCCGCCAAAGCAAAGCGCCTTGTCCCAAAGCGTTTTAAAGCGTTTTGTTTCCGCTTCGAAAAGTTCATCGGCTGTTTTTTTGCTGTCGCCCGCTTTTGGTAAAAACGAAAGATTGTGGATACTTGTGTGTATAAATATGATATCGGGCGCAAACTCTTTAAGAGTTCCGTCGTCAAACACTATTTCTTCGTAGAACCTTGAATAATCCCCAACCTTAAAGGTCGGTCTTATGCCGTTGTCCAAAAGAAAGATTTCAAGTATATTTTCTATCTGGCCTATCGTCGTTCCCGAAACTATCGCTATCTTTTTATCGGTTAAGCTGTCGCTTTTTAAAAGTTCTTTTTTTATCTTACGCCTGTTTTGCAGGATGTCGTCCGAATTGAAAGGAAATTCCAACATGTTTAAACCCGTTCCTTTTGCTTGAATTTTATATAATAGATTGCTTTATGTTTTTTTGTTTTTTGGAAACTGTATATATTTAATATATTTTAACATACATTATATC
>CAYJFO010000060.1:0-11221 GCA_964369645.1 uncultured Oscillospiraceae bacterium
AAGAAGCGATAACGGCATATATATTTTTGTTACCCTGCCTTATTTTCTTTGTTGTATTTGTGGTTTTCCCGATGTTTTCGGCTTTGTTCAATAGTTTTTTTCATTATTCTTCGGTCGAGTTTGAATTCGCAGGTCTCCACAACTATATAAAAGCATTCAACGACCCTATCTTTATAAAGGCTCTACTCAACACTCTAGTAATCGTTTTGGTTAGTGTGCCCGCAGTTATGGCATTTTCGCTTTGGGTAAGCACGGCGATATACAAAATGGGAACCATTCCACTTTCGGTATACCGCTGTATATTCTACCTACCGGTTGTTACCGGCACAGTTGCGGTCACAGTTGTTTGGAAATGGATGTTTAACCAATACACAGGTCTTTTCAACAACGTTTTGGTTAGCTCTGGAATATGGGAAAAAGGCATAAGCTGGCTTGGTGACGAGCGAACAGCTCTTTGGTGTATTATTTTAATTTTGTTTACAACGTCTATCGGTCAACCGATTGTTCTATATATCTCGGCGCTTGGAAACGTCGATAACTCTTTAATTGAAGCTTCACAGGTTGATGGCGCAACCGATTTTCAAGTTTTTTGGAAAATCAAATGGCCGTCAATTATGCCGACAACGCTTTATATTATAATAATAACAACGATAAACAGTTTTCAATGTTTCGCTTTAATACAACTATTAACCTCGGGAGGACCCAACAACTCTACGCAAACTATAATGTACTATATCTACTATAACGTATTTAAAGTAGATGACTTCGGCTATGGAAACGCGATGGGAATTATATTAGCGGCAATAATTGCTGTGTTCTCTATTGTACAGTTTAAGTTTGCCGGAAACAAGAAAGGAAACTAAGTGATGAAAAAAAACACTAACTTATATAAAATTTTTTGTTCCGTTTCTATGGCAATACTTGCGATTTTATTTACCTTTCCGTTATACTGGATATTAACCGGTTCTTTAAAAGACGCTGCTGCAATCAACGCAAGAGAGGTTCAATGGTTCCCTTTAAACCCATCTTTTGATAACTATATAAGACTTTTTGAAGAACCTACCTTTATGTGGTTGTTCAACACCGTGTTTATCTCGGTTGGTGCAATGGTGTTAACTTGTATATCCGCAGCAATGGGTGGATATGCCCTCGCAAAAAAACGGTTTCCCGGAAGAGCTTTAATTTTCGGAATGATGGTTGCGGCTATGGCGCTTCCAAAACAAGTTATTTTGATACCGTTGTTAAAACAAATGAACTTTATGGGATTGCATGACACACTATATGCTGTTATGTTGCCTATTGTTGGCTGGCCATTCGGGGTATTTTTGATGAAACAATTTTCAGAAGGAATTCCAACCGAAATGCTCGAAGCCGCAAGAATTGACGGAGCAAGCGAGGCGTTGACATTTACAAAAATCGTGTTCCCGATGATTAAACCGGGTGTCGGAGCGCTTGCTATTTTCACCTTTATCACATCTTGGAACGATTATTTTATGCAATTAATCATGCTTAACAGTCGAGCAAACTTAACAATTTCGCTTGGTATTGCAAAACTTCAAGCCGAATCTGCTACCGATTTTGGTATGATAATGGCAGGCGCCGCAGTCGCCGCTGTCCCTATAATCACAATATTTTTGATCTTCCAAAAATATTTCACAAAAGGAATTACAATGGGTGCGGTTAAGGGTTAATCGTTTTTGTAAAATAAATCAATAAAAAAATGGAGGATAGAATGTCAAACTATAAAGGGATTTATCCAGCACTTTATGCCTGTTACGATGCTAACGGCGATATATGTAAAACCCGAACAAAACAGTTTGTTCGATTTTTAATCGATGAAGGAGTCCACGGAATTTATGTCGGTGGGTCTTCGGGCGAATGTATCTACCAAAGTGTTGAAGAGCGCAAAATGGTCCTTGAAGCGGTCATGGAGGAAAAAAGCTCAAGCAACATCAAAATAATTTCACATGTCGCTTGCAACAGCACAAGCGACAGCGTTAAACTTGCACAACATGCAGAAAGTTTAAACGTTGACGCTATTGCGGCAATCCCCCCAATTTACTTTCGTTTACCACCCCACGCTATTGCAGAGTATTGGAACGATATAAGCAAAGGTGCTCCCAATACAGATTTTTTCATCTACAACATTCCCCAACTCGCCGGTGTCGAACTCACCCCAGCACTTTTAAGTGAGATGATTAAAAACAAAAATGTTATAGGTGTTAAAAATTCGTCTATGCCGACGGTTGATATCTCAAGTTGGCGACAACACGGTGTTGTCGTATTTAATGGACCCGATGAACAGCTTTTAAGCGGTTTAGTTGCAGGAAGCGTTGGTGGAATTGGAGGCACATATGGGGCTTCCCCAAAACTTTACCTTGCAATATACGAAAAATTTTGTAATAATGATATTGAAACAGCGATTAAATTACAGGACAAAGCTCTTGAATTGATTCAGGTTCTTGCGGGAACAAGTTCGAGTTTATACGCCGTTATAAAAGAAGTGTTGCGTATTAACAACAATTTAGACATCGGCGACGTTAGAAGCCCGCTTCCAAAGCTTGATGAAAGCGGAAAGAGCGCTGCGTTGAAAGCTGTTCAAATAATTAACGATGCTTTAAGTATAGTTTAGTAGCTTAAGGAGAACTTATGCCGGATAAAGATCTGTTCCATCGATTAACGTTAAAATACTATTATCTTACAAAATCAGAAAAAAGGGTTGCCGACTATATAATTGCAAACAAGGGCAACGCGCAATATATGTCTATAACTGAACTTGCGGACGCTTGCAAGGTCGCAGACTCAACTATAACACGATTTTGTTCCAAAATAGAATGCCAAGGGTTTAACGGATTTAAAATCGAACTTGCATCTTCTTCGGCAAATAGATTAATACTTCCGGATCAAAACGAACTTTATGCAAAAGACGACATTAGAAGTTTTTTTGAAGAAGTTAAAAACATGCATACTGAAACAATAAACGAATCTCTTTCACTTGTAGAGCCGGACGAAATAACAAAATCGGTCGAGCTTCTTTCAAACGCCGACACAGTTCTTTGCGTCGGTCAGGGAGCTTCGATGATAATGGCTCAAGAGGCAGCACATCTTTTTTCTACCGTCCGCGGAAATGTTGTTGCTATGCTCGACTCACACATTCAAACCACGGTAGCTAGCAATCTAAACCCAAACGATATTGTGCTTTTCTTTTCATATTCGGGGTCTACAAGAGAACTTTTGGAGATGATAGAATTAAACAAAAGCAACGGTGTTAAAACTATATTAATAACAAGATATCCTCAATCTGTCGGTGCTCTTAATGCCGATATAGTGTTGCAGTGCGGTTCGGTTCAATCCCCACATCATATGGGTTCTGTCGCCGCAAAGATAGCCCAGCTTTTTATATTAGATCTTTTATTTTTAGAATACAATCGCAAAAACCCTGAGAAGTGTAAAATATATAAAGATAAAATACTGCACGCACTTGCAAAAAAACATCTATAAACTTACGAGGTTATTATGAACAAGAAACACATTCTTTTGTATGGCGACTCTAATACATGGGGCTATAACGCCGAAAGTTGCACAAGATTTTCAGACGGCGAACGTTGGACTCTTAAACTTGCCGATATGTTAGGTGGCGATTATCTTGTAATCGAAGAAGGTTTAAACGGAAGAACCACATGTTTTGATGACCCAATCACAGAAGGACTCAACGGCCTTAAATATTTCGACATATCGCTTAGGACCCACAACCCAATCGACACCGTTGTCATAATGCTTGGGACAAATGACTGTAAACAACGTTTTAACGCAACCCCCGAAAACATCACACAAGGAATTGAAAATCTAATAAAAAAAGCTCGAAGTTTCGAAAATTTTTTCGGAAAAATGCGCATAGTAATAGTTGCTCCGATTATCATTGGAACAGCTATCTATTCCACCGATGTTGCGGGGTCAATGGGCGAGATGTGCGCCGAAAAATCACAAAGACTTCCCGAGCTCTATAAAGCTTTAGCAAAACAATATGATTGTGAATTTTTAGATTCAAATGAATTTGTTACACCGACAGATGTAGACTATATGCATTTTAATCTTGAAAGTCAACAAAGTTTTGCACAGGGAATTTTTAAACTTATCTCCAAAATTGATAGGAGCAATATATGAAAACTTTAAATGAACTACAAACTTTTGTTAAATACGAACTTGACAAAAGCCTTGATTTTTGGCTTAAAAATGGCGTTGATAAAATTAATGGCGGCATGTATACTTGTCTTGATCGAAAAGGCGAGGTTTACTCTACCGACAAAGCCGTTTGGATGCAAGGACGTTCGGCATGGACATTTTCGTATCTTTGCAGTGTTTATGGCCCGAAACAAGAATGGTTGGATGTTGCGAAATCCTGCCTTGATTTTTTGGAAAACCATTGTATAAATCGAGATATGGGCGACAGAATGTATTTCACCGTCACAGAAAAAGGCCTTCCTTTAAGACAAAGAAGATATTGTTTTTCCGAAGGGTTTTACGCTATAGCAAACGCCGAGTATTATGGTATCACTAAAGAAAAAAAATACCTTGAGAATGCTAGAAAAGCATATCAACTTATATATGACCTAAATAATGGGTTAATTAAAGATCCAACAGGGATAGGTTCTAAAACAATCGAGACAACAAGAACCGGAAGAGCGCTTGCAAACCCGATGATATTTTTAAACATAAGTAATGTTTTATGTAAAGTTGATCCCGAAAACAGCGAACTCTACGACAGATACAGCGCCGAATGTGTAGAGCAAATTTTAAAATACCATCGTAAAAAAGAGATGAAGTGTACCCTTGAAACGGTCGGGTTAAACGGCGAGTTTATGGGAGATATAACGGCCGGACGGGTTGTAAGCCCGGGCCACGACATCGAATGTGCTTGGTTTTTAATGGAGTATGCAAAAAGAAAGGACAACAGCAAACTCTATGATGAAGCTTTAAGCATAGTAAAAGATGCCCTTGAAACCGGTTGGGATGATGAGTATGGCGGTCTATTATATTTTATCGATTGTCTTGGGAAACCACCCGAAGCTTATGAACACGATATGAAACTTTGGTGGCCACACAACGAAGCTTTGATAGCGCTTGCTATGGCTTATAAAGATACTGGGGACGAATATTATCTTGAATGGCTTTTAAAGGTCGCAAACTACTGTAAACAGCATTTTACAGACGAAAAATATGGCGAATGGTATGGTTATCTTAGACGTGACGGAAAACCAACAGAACCTTCTACAAAGGGTAGCACTTTTAAAGGGCCTTTCCATCTACAGCGATGCTTGATAATGCTTGACACAATTCTCAATTAATTGATATTGCAAATCTATTTCCTTGCAACTTTTCTGTTGCAACACTATTTTTAAGTAGAAATTTATTAGTCTAAAAGCAAAAGAGAGAGCCAATTTGAAACAAACAAATCTGTTTCAAATTGGCTCTCTCTTTAATACTTAATTTTTATGAACAGCGTCACAAAACACAAAACCTCTAATATCCCATATACAAAAACTGTGACGAGATAGACGCGCCCGACATTCCGATTAGATAAAATGTCGCCGTTGAAAGGCCCAAAAACCAATATAAAATCCATCTTTTTGGTTTTGAAAGTGCCGATAACGCGTTGTTGTCAATCCCTTTTTTTATATTGCTCGCGGTTTTAAAATCGCTATATATAATAAACGCAATCCCTAAAACTATTAAACCAAAATAAAGCGCATAATAGCTCGTACTTCGGCTTATCTGTTTGCTTGCAAAATCGAGAATTCGAACAAGATATGTTCCCTCTTTTTCGGGCAGGAACATATTTGAAACAACATAAAAAGCTTCCGAAACGGTTGGTGCGCGGAAAAAGATAAGCGAGAATATCCAAAGAATATTGACAAACAAAATCTTTGAGGCGTTACGAAGTTTGTCCAATGCTTTATTCTTAATCTTTTTCGGACGTTTGCGCCATTTGTGGATAAGTTCCTCCCCTACCCTAAACAATCCTTGTAAACAACCCCATATTAAAAAGTTCAATGTTGCTCCGTGCCATATTCCGCTTATAACAAAAACAATAAATATATTTGCTATAAAATGAGGAGCCTTCTCTTCCCATTTGCTTTTGTATAAAACTTTGTTAAACCATCTAGACCAAACTAGTGGTGTGAAGATATAATCTTGCAACCATGAAGAAAGGGATATGTGCCATCTACTCCAAAACGTAGAATAGTTTCTCGAAAGATAAGGCGCTGAAAAGTTTTCACGAAGTTTAATCCCAAGAAGTTTCGCCGAACCTACTGCCATATCGGTGTACCCCGAAAAATCGGCGTATAGCTGAACAAAATAAAGCAACATAGCAACTATAAGCGACGCGCCGCGACATTCGTTTAAAACCCCAAAATATCCGTCTACAATAACCCCAATACCGTTTGCTACAACAACCTTTTTGAATGCACCTTGCAAAATTCGCTGTAACGCTTCAACCGTTCTCCCATAGTCAAACACATGGTGCTGTTTATATTGTGGCAAAAGTTCAGATGCCCTGCCAATTGGACCCGAAAGAATTTGCGGGAAAAAGCTCATAAAAAGCGTAAAATCTATAAAATTCTTTTCTGCGTCGATCTTTCCTCTTGTAACGTCTAGAATATATCCTATTAGTTGGAACGTATAAAAGCTAATACCGATTGGAAGAACAAGCGACAACGCACCCTCTTTGGTCCCCGAAAGCGCAAGAGCAACCGTTTCACTAATAAAATTGAAATATTTAAAAAACACTAAAACGAAAACAGCGTACAAAATAACCAACGTAGCGATAATATTCTTAGCTTTTTGTGACAACGCTTTTTCGATTCGTACTCCGGCAAAAAAAGAAATCCCGATAGTTAGTATAAGCAAAAATGCATACTGTGGCGCACCCACGATATAAAACACAAAACTCGCGAGTAACAAAAATGGATTTTGAAACTTTTTTCCTATGTTTAGATATATAATCGAAACCGTAAGAAGAAAAATTAGAAATGTTACTGAATTTAAAAGCATACAGAGTTTCTCTTTCGTTTGTTTTTTGTAATCTTCCGCCTAACGGAGGAAATCTTGGAAATACTTTTTAGCTTTTCGGATATATTTCACATATATCGGTCTGTTCGCCATCAAAAATTATCCTTGCCATCAGCTTTTTGTTTTCAAGCACTACGTGAAAACCGTCTATAAAGTTGTCGTCGTTCGAGGTAAATTGGTTGATAACTTCAAAATCATACACAGTCGCCGTTCCTTTTAACGCGGTTTTATACTGTTCGATGTACTGTTCAAAACCTTTTGGTACAACAACATTTTCATAAACAGATTTATGAACAGGAGAAAACACAAAAGTCAATTGGATGTTGTTATTATCACAATATTCCGCTATCTCCAAAAGTGACGCTAGGTTGTTTTCAACCCCGCCATAGTTTAATGTATTTTCATCTATTAAAACGGCATATTCGGCAAGGTCGCTTCGATAACCGTCTTTTGTGTCGGTTGGGAAAACGGGGTCGAGTTGAGAAAACGACGACGGATCGTCCGCAATCTCTCGAACAGACCAGTCGCCCGTAATATTAGCATAAAGATCAAGCAACGCAACCTTTGCTCCATTTATAGCTTCAAGCCAATAGTTAAAATGGCTCATAAAATACAAAATATTTTCAGAGGATTTTATAACATCGTCCATTCTTCCTCCGACTTTACTGTCGTCCATTGTGTAGAAATTCATTCCTATAACGACTTTTTCAAGTTCTACCCTGTCTGCGGCATACCAAAAACTTTCGACCGTCTCATCCATATTTGCCCCACCAAACGCAAGCATTGTATACCTGTCTCCCGTCAACTCTTCGATATAGTCGACGTTAAGGTTCGCCATCTGTGACGCTCCGAGTATTATATTGTTATTGTCGGTCAAGATAAGTTCTCGCATAGTCGAAAGGGGTTTTGACGAATAAAGGCTTGTTCCCTTAACTCCAAAATAGTCGTAGGTCTCGAACAAAAAGAACATTATAATCGCAAGTATTATCGGCACAAATGCTATCAATATTTTTTTCAACAGTCGTAAAACCATCTTTATAACAGTTCCTTCAATAACTAAATTTAGACACCAAATTAAATGATAAAACAAAAAAAGGA
The DNA here is from genome assembly GCA_964369645.1 of uncultured Oscillospiraceae bacterium. Taxonomy (GTDB): domain Bacteria; phylum Bacillota; class Clostridia; order Oscillospirales; family Ruminococcaceae; genus CAYJAY01. Next base: position 8,170 of record CAYJFO010000060.1, read on the forward strand.
TTTAACTTGATATAACATAGATTATAATTATATCAAAAATCCTTTTTTAATTCTACCTTTAATATCAATATGTCTGTTGATACAGCGCGTCGATAACGCTTGAAGCTACTCCAGCCGCCGCGTCAAGTCCCCAACCACCATGTTCAACTATGACAGCAAACGCATACGGCATGTTTTCATCTTCACAAAACCCAACAAACCACGAATGCGGAATATCTTCTTTTGCAACTTCAGCCGTTCCCGATTTTGCCCCGACAACTAAGCCTTCAGGGAAACGCCACGTTCCGTAATAGTTTTGTGCCGTGTCAATCATCATCTCTTTAATCTGGTCGGCGGTCGATTTATTCAACAATCTGACGTTGTCCCAATTTTCGGGTATCGCCGCAATTACGCCACTGTCTGTCGTTATGCTGTCCACCAACCCCGGGTTGGAAGCTGTTCCACCATTTGCAACCGCCCCCATAAATCTCGCCATTGCCGTTGGGTTAACAAGGTCGTTATATTGCCCAATCCCCGACCACGCAAGGTCTGAACTACCGTCCAAAGCTATGTCAAAGCGTCCCGTCGCCGTTGGAATTCGCCCTATCTCAACCGACGAAAGCAGACCGGCTCTTGTGGCATAGTTTTCGATAGTTTCGCCGCCTAAAATTAAAGACACCTCGGAAAACGCAACGTTGCAAGAGTAGGACAACGCCTCGTTTATGTCTATTGAGCCATGTACGCCGGCACATTTAATCTCTTCGCCGGCAACGGTCACCGAACCGTCACAGTAAAACTCCATCTCAAAAAGATCCGGAATAGTTTCGATAGCCGCCGCAAGTGTCACCGTTTTAAAAACAGAACCCGGAGTATATGTCGAAGAGATTGCACGATTTATATAGATACCGCTGTCGTCGTCCTCGTCTAGTTCTATCTCTTGATATGGGTCAAATGTCGGAGTACTTGTCATCACCACTATATCCCCTTTGATATAGTCATACACCACCACCGCGCCGTTCCGATATCCCAAAGCCTCGCGCGCAACACTCGATACATATGCGTCAAGTGTTAGATTAACCCTATTTCCTTTTTCTGAAAGGGAATATGCTCCGTTAACAAAATCATATCCCATAAGTTCTGTGTCATACTGTGAGAGAATTCCGGTACCAATATTCCCTTCTCGGTCTCCGACTACGTGTAGAGTAGCCCTTTTGGTCGTCTCGTCTGAAGAATATATCCTTTTGTTATCTGCGACCGACGCTAGAACTTCTCCGTTTCGGTCTAAAACGGTTCCGCGATTTAAAACCCCTTCGTAATAAGCATGGCTGTTGACGGGAAAAGAAACCCACTTATCTCCGTCTGACATGAGGTTAACTATATAAAAGGATAAACCGATTATAAATATTCCGACAAGTATAAGCGTTGCTATCGCTCTTGATGCAACCTTTTTCACAGCTTTGCCCCCTTTATCACAAAATCTCAACTTTGTTTTTGTGCTTGTTTTTATTTAATATACTTTTTTGAAGTCTTGCAGCAAAGCTTGCGTTTTGCCTGTTGTCAACCGCTTTTATAAAGCTTAACAGACCAAAACACGAAACTATGCTTGAACCGCCCGTCGACACAAACGGAAACGTAACGCCGGTAAGCGGAAGTATATCAAGTGAGCCGAAGATGTTTAATATCATCTGAAAAAGCATCATAGACGACGCGGTACACGCCGCAATTGAGTAAAAAGTACTTCGGGCGTTTCGCGCACTCATCGCGGAAAAAACCGCAAATCCAACTATACAAGCGGCGGCGGCAAGCGCAACCAAGAGACCGAGTTCTTCCGACAGATATCCAAACACTAAGTCGGTGTTGGCCGCAGGAATATTTTTAAGCCAACCCGTTCCGGCGCCCGTTCCAAAAAGTCCTCCGCTTGCGGCGGCAGACATCGTTCTTGACTGTTGGAAACCTCCGTCATGGGGAAATATCCAAGCATTTCGCCACGTTGAAAATCGGCTTAAAATATACGGTCTAAACCTTATTACGATTAAAAACGCAAACAAGGCCCCCCCTAAAATTAACGCAATAGTTCTAAGATCCCCCGAGCGCATATATGCCGCGACTATAAACGCTATGAAAAAGATAACGGCCGCCCCAAAGTCACCCATTATTGCAAGCAACCCTGCACACGACACAGCGAGCCCTAAAAATAGTATTAAGTTGTGTTTTGTCAAAAGTGTTGCAAGCGTTGCGGATCCGGCATAAACAAACGTTATCTTTGCAATCTCCGAAAGTTGGATAGACACGCCGCCTATGAAAACCCAGTTTCGCGCCCCATAAACTACAGTTCCAAAAACCACCGTAAAAAGCAACAACCCAACCGTCAACACCCCGACAAGCGGTCGTAATGCAACCGCCCTTTTAAGGTCTCGAAGATATGTTCCGATAAACAAAAACGCAACAACTCCGCAAAGAATAGCTAAAAATTGTTTTGCTACAAGTGTAGGGTTGAACGAAGCCGCAACGATAAGCCCTAGCGTTGCCAGAAAAAAAGCCATTATGTCTATCTCAAAACCTATGCGTTTAATTATCTTAAAGAATATTGTATAAAACCACATCATGGCACAAAGCAAAATGAAGCTCAACGGAATTTCGTATCGAAAACGATCTGGCATGTTGAATATTAATGTTAATGCTGCAACTATTTGAAAGATTGAAAGAAGATAAAGCGACGTAAAATGAGATATCCTGTTTGGGCGTTGTCGATTGGTCGACATCACTTCCTCGTCTTTGTTAAGCGGTCGTAAAAAGCCTTTTACGCCGCCAATATCTACAATCTCGCCAAATTCAAGTTTTTTTTGTTTTTCTACTTTTTCGCTGCCTACAAATATCCCACCCTTGCTCTCAAGGTCGGTTATCGTATAACTTCCGTCGTTATCTCGTATAATGGCTGCGTGGTTTCGGCTTACGGTCGGTATATTTAGCACAATGTCGCTTTGTAACGACCGTCCTACTATGTTCTCCCAATGGTGAACCGGGATATGATAGCCGTCTAGCGTGTCAAAATAACACCATGTCTCAAGAGGAT
>CAYJFO010000061.1:0-11014 GCA_964369645.1 uncultured Oscillospiraceae bacterium
CAGGCAGACCGTTTAAGGTCGAAGTTGGAAAGATGGCGGGGCTTGCAAACGGATCATGCTTGGTTCGTTTTGGCGAAACTGTTGTTTTGTGTGTTGCTACTATGGCGGCAAAACCTAGGGATGGAATAGACTTTTTCCCCCTTTCGGTAGATTTCGAGGAAAAACTCTACTCTGTTGGAAGAATTCCGGGAAGCTTTATAAGACGTGAATCACGCCCTAGCGAAAAAGCTATCCTTACTTCACGTGTTGTTGACAGACAAATCCGTCCGCTTTTCCCAAGCGACATGAGAAACGACGTTTCGGTCGTTATGTCGGTTTTGGCGGTGGAACAAGACAACAGCCCCGAAGTTGCCGGAATGATAGGAACTTCAATTGCTCTTTCGATATCGGATATTCCGTGGCAAGGCCCCCTTGCGGGCGTTGCAGCAGGGCTTGTGGATGGCGAAATTGTTGTTAACCCAAACCTTGAACAAAGAGAAAAAAGCGACCTTCAACTAACCGTTGCGGCAAGCGAACAAAAAGTTGTAATGATCGAAGCTGGCGCAAACCAAGTTGATGAAACAACGATGTTCGATGCAATTGTTAAATGCCACGACGAGTGTAAAAACATCATAAGCTTCATAAACTCGATAGTTGCAGAGATTGGAAAACCAAAAAAAGAATTTGAAAGCAAAGTTGTTATTCCGGAACTTTACGAAGCTGTTAAAGAAATTGCTATTGAAAAAGTTCGCGTGGCAATGGACACAGACGACAAAACTGTTCGCGACGCGGCATTAGCTCCAATATACGAAGAAGTTCATGCAAAGCTTGACGAAAGCTGGCCCGATAACATTTCGATGATCGAAGAGTGTATGTACAAGCTTCAAAAATACGTTGTTCGCCGTTGGTTGCTCGATGACAACAAACGTGTGGACGGAAGAGGGATTGACGAGGTTCGTCCTCTCGACGCCGAAGTTGGCATGATACCAATAGTTCACGGTAGCGGTATGTTCACAAGGGGTCAAACACAGGTTATGACTATCGTAACTCTTGGAATGAACAGCGACGCGCAACTTCTAGACGGTATTGACCTTGACACAGAAAAAAGATATATGCATCAATATAACTTCCCTAGTTATTCTGTCGGCGAAACACGCCCGAGCAGAGGTCCCGGAAGACGCGAAATAGGCCACGGAGCACTTGCCGAAAAAGCTTTGGTTCCTGTGCTTCCAACTATCGAAGAATTCCCGTATGTAATGCGTTTGGTTTCTGAAGTTCTTTCGTCTAACGGTTCGACATCACAAGGTGCAATCTGCGGTTCGACACTTGCACTAATGGATGCCGGTGTTCCAATTAAAGCTCCTGTTGCAGGAATTTCGTGTGGCCTCATAACCGAGGGTGACAGATTTATGACGATGGTTGATATCCAAGGTGTCGAAGACTTCTTTGGCGACATGGATTTCAAAGTTGGCGGAACACACAAAGGTATTACCGCAATTCAAATGGATATTAAAACCGACGGTTTGACATACGAAGTTATCAAAGAAGCTTTGGAAAAATGCCGCACAGCAAGACTTCACATTCTTGACGACGTAATGCTTAAAGAGATAGCAGAGCCTAGAGCTGAGCTTTCAAAACATGCTCCTAAGATGAAATCTATCAAGATTGAAGTGGACAAGATTTCCGAAGTTATCGGAAAAGGCGGAAAGACAATCCAAAAAATTTGTGCTGAATGTAACGTTAAAGTTGATGTTCAAGAAGACGGAACAGTTTTCGTATCAAGTATTGACAGCGAAGATGTTGAAAGAGCGCTTACGATTATCGAAACTATTGTAAAAGAACCCGAAATAGGTTCGATGTTCTATGGTAAAGTAACAAGAATTCTTCCTATCGGCGCAATGGTTGAAATTGCTCCTGGAAAAGAAGGGCTTGTTCACATAAGTAAACTTGACAATAAACGTGTTGAAAAGACCGAAGATATCGTGGCAATAGGCGACGTAATTCCGGTTAAGATTATAAAAATTGATGACAGAGGAAGGCTCGACCTTTCGAGAAAAGACGCACTGGCTGCGATTAATGCGAAAACAGAATAGTTTTTTTAATGCGTAATTTAGGTCGCTCCCCAGAGCGACCTTGCGCCACTTGCGTGGCGAGATTTAAATTTGGGGTTTTGCGGAAGTAATTGTTGATTTGGTAGGGCAAGGGTTCTGCTCTTGCCGTTCACCGTCGTTCGACCTTACCATTCCAAAACAACCAAAAAACAGAACAAACCATGGGCGGATAAAATGCCAACTTTAGTTGGCGTTACCGCCCGTTTTTAAATCATTAATTTTTTTTATTATCATTTCATAAACAAAGGAGATAATATGCCTAAAACCGCAGTCATAACCGGAGCTTCCGATGGGCTTGGAAAACAACTCGCAATACTGCTTTATGAAAAGGGTTACAACCTTGCCTTGTGTGGGCGAAACAAAAACAAGATGCAAGATGTTGTGCAAGGATTTGATAAACAAAGGGTGTATGTTGAATGTTTTGATATGTTGTCCGAAAGCGATATTAAAAAGTTTTGCAACAATGTTAAACAACGTGGGGATATCGATATATTGATAAACAACGCCGGATTTAATCCGAAAAAATCTTCAGTTTTGGACATCGACATACAAGACGTTAGAAACATGTTAGAGGTTAACTGTATAAGCCATGTTTTGATGATAAAAGAGCTGTTGCCGATATTTTTGAATAAAAAAAGTGGACAGATTATAAATGTGCTTTCGAGTTGTTGCCTTTTCAATAACCCGACAATGTCGGGTTATACCGCAAGCAAAAACGCTATGAAAAGTTTTAACGATATACTTTCCAAAGAGGTTAAAGACAGGGGTGTAAAGGTTTTAGGGGTGTATCCAGGCGGAATAGATACAGCTTTTCGCGAGGTATCAAGACCCGATTACATGAGCGCAAAGACTGTGGCGATAGCCATTGTAAACGCAATCGAACTGCCGGACGACGGATATATGCAAGAATTAGTGCTTCGCCCGCCTTGCGAAAACAACTATTAATTAAGCCTGAATATACAATATTTATGGAGAAGAAAATTCTAGCCTTCATATCGACAAAAAAATAAAACAAAAAGGAAATGTATTTTGCTAGTACTTGGAATTGAAAGCTCTTGTGACGAAACGGCTGTCGCCGTCGTAGAGGACGGACTGAAAATTAAATCAAATATAATAGCTTCGCAGATAGAACGCCATAGAATTTTTGGCGGAGTTGTGCCCGAAGTTGCAAGTAGACTTCATATCGAGTCAATTTCACACGTTTGTGACGAAGCGATAAAGACAGCGGGCGTAACGCTTGACGAGATCGATGCAATAGCAGTTACGTTTGCGCCGGGACTTATTGGCGCGTTGCTTGCCGGAGTAAGTTTTGCTAAAGGTTTAAGCTTTGCTACGGGAAAACCGCTTATCCCTGTCCATCATCTAAGGGGACATATAGCGTCACTGTATCTTACGCATGGCGACTTAACCCCGCCGTTTGTCGCAATGGTGGCGTCGGGCGGACATAGTCATTTAATCAAGGTGAACGGATATACTGATTTTGAGATACTCGGAAAGGCGGTGGACGACGCCGCCGGTGAAGCGTTTGACAAGGTTGCAAGAACTTTGGGGCTTCCGTATCCCGGCGGTGTAGAGATTGCAAGACTTGCAAAAAACGGCGACAAACAAAAGTTTAAGCTTCCGACACCAAGCGTTGAGGGTAACGCAAATGATATTAGTTTTTCTGGGCTTAAAACCGCCGTGTTAAATATAGTTAATTCCGCAAACATGAAGGGCGAAACACTCGATATCGAGTCTCTTTCCGCTTCGTTCCAACACAAAGTCGTGACGATGCTTGCGACAAGGCTTGCTAGTGCGGCGAAGGCTCAAAATGTTCCCGCTGCAATCTGTGGCGGCGTTTCGGTCAACAACGAGTTCCAAACGGTTGCACAAAGCCTTTGTGACACAGAAGGGATTAAACTTTATATACCACACAAATCTTTGTGCGGAGACAACGCTGCAATGATAGCCTCACAAGGATATTTTGAATATCTCGATGGAAATATAGCAAAAAGCAATCAAAACGCGTTTGCACGTCTTGATATAGAATAACTTCACAATCAATATGAGGCTTTAATAATTAAATTTTGTTTCTATAGTTTTTTAATTTTAACTAACCTATTTGAAAAAAAACCGTCTTATATTATAATCTGCAAAAAGAGAACAAACAAATTTTTACAATTAGTTATTTGTTCTCTTTTTTTTATGGTTTTATACCAAGATTAGATAGTTTTCAACAGGTTTTGAACAGGTTTTTCAACAATTTTTTATTAAATATTGAATAAAATCTTGAAATTCTCAAAAAGATTAGATATAATGTAATGTATATCAATATATATATTTATGTTTTTTTCTAAAGAATACATGCTGGATAATGTTATTTCGAGTAGAGCAAAGGAGAAAAGAAGAATGAACAAAAGACTGAGCAAGATAGGTGTTATGTTTATAATGCTGGCGGTTGTCGTGATGATTTTTACGGCGACGGCTTCGGCAAACGCTGTAACGGAGATAACGATTAACAAAACGTCTCCGGCAACTAATGATGTTGTTTTCGGAACTAACTCAACGGTTAGTTTTTCGGCAACCGTTTTGCCGACTAACGCTACCGATAAAACGGTTACATGGGTTTCGAGTAATACAAGTGTATTAAAACTTAGGAGTGGTTCGACAAATCCGCATACCACTGCGCTTTTTGATGTTGTGAACCCCGGCTCGACAACCATAATAGCGTTATCTAAAGCCGGTACAGACACGGTTGTTCAAACATATCAAGTTAATGTTGTTGACAAATCGATTACGGGCGGAAAATCCGTAATGACTATTAATCTGTTTCAAACCGATGCTTTATATACACCGATAAGTCGCCTGGAAGTTCTTCCTGATTTTGAAATAACAAATGTTTCCCAAAATAAATTTAGCGTAACAGTAACAGCATATTATTCGGACGGAACACAACTTCAATATAATGAAATTCAACAGCTTATTACATTTCATTCCAACAATTCTTCAAAAATCTGGTTTGATGGTTGGTCTGCCGATACCAATTATGGCCATAATGCTGTAGCTAATTTTGAGGTGTCTGAAGATATAACGGTTCAAACCGCAAAAACCCAGCTTTATACATATGTTTATGATGGATATAATCTAGAAAGTTCGAAAACAGGATTTTACAGAACCGCCGCTCCGCCACTAACATTGTCTCAAAAAGCGGTAGTTTCTTCCGACGGACTTTCGGTTACATATAACTTTACACAAGTTCCGGTTATTATTGATTCAACTAATGCTCTTGTTAAACAAGCGCCTGATTTTGATCATACTGATTTTACATTAAAGTCGAAAGGCGGAACCGTAGTTACTAACCCTGCGGTTAAAGATGTTACTTGGAACTCTGCTTCAAAGTCGTTAACATTTACGTTTGACTCTAAAATCCCATATTCTGCGTCTACAGAATATGAAGTAGTACCTAGTGATGTGAATGATAACTACGGATTTTTGGTAGGCACACAATACTATCCAATAAGTCATGTAAGTTCTTCAAACCACAGGTTTTTCCAAGGACCGGTTGACGTAGCTCTTCCGACAGATATTACAATAATCCCGACGACGCTGTCGACAAACTATTCAACCGACAACAACAGAATAATGTACGCAACAAAAGGAGTAGCGGGAACGTTTACTATAACGGCAGACACCGATCCTTCTTCAGCTGCACAATTTAACATAACAACGATTGGTACTCTTCCTAGCGGAGTTGTGTTTAAAAATGTCGGCGACGGAAAAACCGCAACCATTACTGTTGCTTCTAGTCTTGCCGCCGGAACATATTATATAGATATTCGCGCTCAATATATAGGTGACACTTCGGTTATGCTAGACAAGCGTTTGGAACTTCGCGTTGGAGAGCAAGGCACATTTAGCGTTTCAAACATCACTCTTACAAAATCAACAAGCACAATTCCGGTTATCCAAACAAGTTCACCAGTTCCGGCAGTTAATGCCGACACGCTTGCGGCAACATATAAATTCTATGGTGCTACTAGTGTAGACAAAATTGTTCAAACTATCATAAGTTTAGATGGAACAAACACGCCATATAAAACTGAGATAGTTCCATCTGATATACAAAAAAGCCAGCTCTCGTCGTCTGCAGGGCTTGTCTTGTCGTACAAAATTGGAACATTATCAAGTGGTATACTTGATAAGCTTGAACTTGGAACGTATATAATGCGCGTCGAACTGTTTGACGGCGACACCTCGCTTGGAATAACCGAAGTTAGGTTTGCAGTTGATACCTCGTTTGAGATGCTTGACATTTATAGAAATCTTTCAACCGAAAGAGGTATCGGCACATATGCGCCTAATGGAACACATCTAGGCAACTTCCAGTATGATAAAACAACAGGTAAATATATCAATATGAATTCGGCTGAGCCCGACGCTGTTCAACGTCGTTCTTCAAATGAATACCAACTGGGCGCGTCGACTGCTCTCGGAGATACACTATATTTTTATGTAGCTGTCGATGGCTATAATGTTGGCGAAAGAATTAAATTCTATGTTGACGACTTTGTTTTTGGCGCAAATAAGGGTGGTAGCTTAACTGCGCAAACGGTTACGGTTGAAGAATATCCCGGTGGTCCTAACTTTGTTTCAATTCCGTTTACGATAAGCGACACAACCTATCTTGGAACACACGTTGTTCAAATTAAGATGGCGAAAACGCTTGACGGAACCGAAACTTTTGATCATGAAATCAACCTTAAATATGACCTTGAAAGCGAATATCTAACGACAGAGGTCGAGATATATGACGAGCTTAAAAATGCTACAGGTCAACGCGAGATAAAGCTAAATAGCGACCTACACATAACAAGAACACTTTTCATCCCTGAGGACAGAATTTTAACACTTGAATGCGGAAATACGCTTACAATTGATCCGTTGCGCCATGTAACGGTTTACGGCGAAATTCGCATGAATGAAAACGCCCTTTCGGCAGAGGGTAGCTTAGTTGTGACCGGTAAAGTTGCACTTTGTTCAAACGAAAACACAGGTACACACGTAGATCATGCATACTATTATTATGCTTCGCCGATAGCATCCGATAACCCATATCTATTAATAACTGACGGTTCTAACATAACGATGAATGGATCCTTTGTTGACGGCTACACAAACATGTTGACGGGTAGCGCGGTAATGGATACTGTTATTGAGACTTCTATTGCGGGTACAGATAAAGACATGTCGATACTCGATTCGAACGACAGTTTTATCCTTGCTCAAAACGGCTCGCAAGTAACACTTGCCGCAGGAAATACATTAGAACTTGCAGAGGGCGCAAAGCTTACAGTTGGGAAAGACAGCCAATTTATCAATGAAGGCATTTTAACTACTAACCGTGCAAGCGTAACAAGCAACGGTGATTTGATTACGAGAAGAACGGCAAGTGCTGCAACTAACCCAGCAGAGCTTTATTTCTCCGATGTTTCGGCTACTGTTCCGTATATCTCGAGCAACCTAAGCACAGGACAATTTTTCTTAGCAAGCAGTGTTGCCGATGGAATTGCGGTAGAGGCTGGTGGCAGAGTTGCACCGTTTGACCTAGTAAACGGCGCAGTTGCAATTTCTGGAACTGATTATAGCAACTTTGACTATAAAGTTTTCGGAAACGTCCAAATGTATCAAGACCTTAACATAAGAACAGGTCAAGAGCTTTTAATCGAACAAAATTCTCTGCTTTGGATAAGAACAAGCGCAACCCCTCCGGGTTACACCCTTAAACTTGACGGCGAGCTTCATAATAAAGGTGCTTTGTGGGTGGACGGACGCGCATATGGCGACGGAAAATATATTGAATATGTAGACAGCGAACTCGCTGGAGATGGTTCTATCGAACTTAACGGCGCTGAGAATGTTCTTGGAGCAATAACTGGAGATGTTAAACTTCAAAAGAACGGAAGTGGCGGATATATAATAACTATTCCTGAAAATGGAAATGCAAACATTGTTGCAAACTTCAAAATGAACTCTAACGACGACCTCATTATTTCCGCAGGAGCAACGCTTACTGTTAACAGTGGCGTGACGTTTGAGGTTGATGGACGTGTGGCTATCGAGCCTTCTAAAATAGACGGCGGAATAAGCTACTCTTCCGGAACGTTAACTAACAACGGAACTATGACATTTGGGTTTGGAAATAATTTTGCAGATACAGCAACAGAAAATTATTTCTCTAACCTTGGAACGATGAACGGAACGTTTGGGGTTAAAACTTCAACTGCTTTGAATTCACTTGTTATCCCTGAAACTGTTGCTAGTTGGCATCCTGTCAACACTGGAAACAATGGTATCTCTTCGAACTGTGCTGTTGTTCTTATGAGTTCAAATAGCACTTTTAGTACCGAAGGAAACTGGGATCTTTCGTATCGCGTATCTGAAAACGTATATGCAAGCAAAAATATTACATTTACAGGCGCTGGCTCTGGAAATACAACGATTGAAGTTACTACCAATCAACCAACTATCAACGCAACCTCGGCTACAACTGCCGCAGATATAAGTAAACAGACTGCAAAAGCTTCAAATATTAGCTTTAATGGAATTTCTTTTGTAAGTATAGCGAATGCAAGCCATGCGGTTTATGTTGGTAATGGAGTTTCCTCGACAAACTTAAGCTTTGAAGATTGTACGTTTAATGGATTTGACAATGCTGCGTTTGAGTTTGAAAAAACCGCGTCTGGGACCGATAATGTTTCGCAATTTGAAGTTTTAAATTGTGTGTTTAACAACGAAGGAATATGGGCGAACAAACTAACAAACTCTACAATATCAGGTAATACATTTAGCAATATTCTTGATAATAAATATGGAATACACCTTCATTTCCAAGGCCTGAAAAACTCAAGTGGTTCAGATCTTTATATTTCAGATATTGAACTCAAAGATAATAATTTCACGGCTGTTACTGCTACTCCAAAAGTCGGAACAGGTATACATCTTGGAGGTGCAGACGGTGCATATATCGGCGAAATCGAAATAAGCGGAAGCACATTTGCAGAGCTTATAACCGGCGTTAATATTGAAACCCCTATTGTTACAACAAAAACTAACGACCAAATAACGCTTAAAGATTTGCTTATAACGACAAGCACGTTTACAGACTGTACAACGGCGATTAATGCGACAAACCTTGATGAGAAGGTTTCAAGTGGTGCAAATGCACCAAACGCACTAACTCCAAACAACTTACTTGGAACGATTACTTATATAAAATGCACGACTAAAGTCAACGACCCCAACAACGTATTTACGTTCCTAGTAACAAGCGAACAAACGCTTAACGACGCGCTTTCGATGTCGATAAGTAATATATCGATGGCCAATAGTTTCTCGATCTCAGGTTCGGTTAATATAAGCAACAAAAACCTAACCGTTCCCTCGGGAATGACTTTGACCGTTAATTCAAGTGCGACGCTTAGAACTTCGGGTACGGCACAAGTTAACGTTATCGGAACGGTTGCCAACAACGGCGTATTAAACGTCGGAGGAACTTCGTTTGGTGGAACTGGACGAGTTAACACACTTACAACTGGAAGGGTAGACGGAACAAAACCGATTACTATGACGACCGAAACAGTGGGCGGAACTTCGGTTCGCGGAACTATCGACGGCATATTCTTCGGCGATGTGACGGTACAAAAGAACACCTCAACCGGAACATTTATCATAGGCGTTGCAACAGATGGCTACGCAACGGCAAACGCAAACTATACCTTGCCGGTAGGTAGCAAGCTTGTCGGTGGCGTCACGTCAGCAGGAGGAGATGTTAGCGAATTCTTTATAAGCGGAAGTTCCACTATAACGGTTTTAGGCGAAGTTGAGGAACAATACGGACATAATTCGCTCCACGGCAACGGAACGCTTTCGTTCGCTCCCGGATCAAAACTTACGCGTACAGGAACGATGAACACAGATACTACTGCTACGCTTAATACAATTTCATCAAGTCAAGTCATAGGCGACGGCGGATATCTCGAGTTTGACCGTAATATAACTACAACAAGGCTTAACAGAAAAGGCGACAACGACGCCGGATACAGTTATGTCTTAGCAAGCGGAAAGATGACGATAAATTCTGATACGGCAACTGTGCCGGTACCATATTTAGTTGACGCGGATAATTCGCTTCAAGTATCAACCGGCGCAAACATAACTGTTCCAAGCGGACACACCTTTGTTGTTGAAAATGAAGGGCGCGTTATGGCAAATCAAACCGGATATGGAACAATTATAGGTATTGACATAACTTCAAATGCAGTACTACACGAAGGCTCAGGGTTTGGTTCGATTTCTGGACCAGTAGATGATAGTGTTGTAGCAACCGAAAACACAGCTACATATATTTGGGCGGTAGACAAATGGGCGTCCGATACAAACATTGCAGGAAAAGATACTGATCTAGCTGGAGCAAATACTATCGGCGGTGCGTTCAACGGTGGCGCAGAAACAATTTACTTTACACCAGATATGACAGCTGCTGCTACTATTAGAACTACCACAGGCAATCTCTCTGTTCCGGCCGGAAGAAACCTTGTTATTGCTGAAAATGGCGAGCTTATAGTCGGCGCAGGACACACATTGTTTATCAACGGCAGCGTAACTCTTGAAACCGGAGCTACTATAATAGGCGCGGGCGCTAGCTCCAAAATGGAGGTTGCGACAGGAAAATCGATTATTCTAAACGGAGTTACTTATGGATCAGGAGAATATATTTGGGATACGACCGATAACGTTTGGGTAAACAACGTCTATAATCAGGAAACACTTACAGCTGCTCTTAAAAACACAGTGATTAAAATTTCAAGAGCGACACAATCGTTTGACGTAACGGCAGCGACAACTGTACCTAACGGATACGAATTAAGAGTAGACGATACTATGTC
>CAYJFO010000062.1:0-10994 GCA_964369645.1 uncultured Oscillospiraceae bacterium
GGGACCAAGAGGCCCGGGGTTCGAATCCCCGCACTCCGACCACTCGTCGCAAACTTCGCTTAGTTTGCGACGACTTTTTGTTTGTAAAATTATAAAAGTCATCGCATCACCGCTCCGTTGCTCCTCGTTTCCCGCAAAAGCCGTCGCTTCGGCTCACCTGCTCGATTGTAAACGCCCTCGCCACGGCTCGCTCTAACTTTGGGCTTTTGCGGTTTTACACTTTATTCAGCTGTTCCTATAATGGCACTTACACCACCAATGTGACGTTAGGTTCATTAATTTGGGGCTTAGCGTCTTTTGTTTTGTTATTAAAATGACAGAAGCGAGGTTTTTTAGATGAACAAAAAAGAAAATCATCCGAGAATTTTTGTAGTATTATCTTTTACTATACTTTTATTTGTAAGCTTGTTTTTCTGTTTCATATATACTGGTAGTATCCGAATAGTGACCCCAAACAAGCAAGATTACCCTGTTGTCGGTGTTGACGTTTCATCATATCAAGGTGAGATTGATTGGGATGTGCTTGCAAGCCAAGACATAAGTTTTGCGTTTATAAAAGCTACCGAGGGAAGTTCATTTGTCGATCCCGACTTTGAATATAACTATTCCGAAGCTTTAAAAACTCCACTTAGAATTTCCGCATACCATTTCTTTAGTTATGACAGCGAAGGCAAAACGCAAGCGGAGAATTTTATTAAACATGTTCCGATAACGGAAAACATGTTGCCCCCCGTTATCGACATTGAGTTTTATGGGGATAAAGAAAGAAATCTTCCAAACAAACAAGAAACACAAAAACAACTTGACGTTTTAATCGAGATGTTAAAAGAGCACTATGGTCTTGACCCCATAATATACGCTACACAAAAATCTTACAGACTTTATATTTCAGAAAGTTATGAAAACAACGATATTTGGATTAGAAACGTTTACATAAAACCTTTTATGCCGGATGGACGCGATTGGGTTTTTTGGCAATATTCCGATAAAGGGGAACTTTTAGGATACAAAGGTGTTGAACGATATATAGATTTAAACGTTTTTAACGGTTCCGTTTCAGATTTTAACAATTATGCAAAGTAAATTTAATAATTTTACTTTATAATAATAATATAATAGTAACAAAAAAGTAATTTTAAGAGGAAAATAAAATGACTACAAAAGGCGTTATAAAAACATCCAAACTTCTTTTTATCAACCAGATAGTTTTATTGGTTGGTGGAGTTGTGTACACGATAATCAACCTATTGGGCAAAGAATACATCTCGGCGATAGGTGTTTTTATTGGCACTGCCCTAATTCTTCTATCAGTTCGATTATCTTTAAAATTTTTAAAAATCTCCACAACTATAAGAATTATTGCGTACGCACAATACTCTGTAATTATGTTTTTCAGTCTGGTCGGCGGAGAGTTCATCGCCGGGTTCACTCTTATAACCTCGGTTATAACGTTCAACGCATTATACTACCTTAAAACCACCGTCGTTACACACTGGATAACAACAAATGTTATCTTTGTTGGCGGATACATTTTTTTCAACGAACAACTTTTCGCCGGTGTGTCAAACTCGTATATTTCGCGAACATTTGCCGGGTTTAACTTTAGCATAATATTTGTTTATTTCCTGCTCGATTGGGGAATTAAATTTTTAAAAAGTTCAAGCGATAAAGAATTAACTTCCGAAAAACTTATGCTTCAACTTGAAGATCAAATGGAAGAACAGCGTACCCAATCGCAAAGCATCGAAGAGATCTTTGAAACAATCAAACAGCGTTTAGAAACCCTTAAATCAACATCGACACAGATGCTTTCGATTTCCAATGATTTAACCACAGCCGCGGAAAGTCAAAGTTCAATAGTCCAAAACCTAACTGACAAAAGCAAAGAGATGGTTCAAGATATTAAGGAAACTCAACAAGTCGCGCTTGACTCCTCGAACATGGCATCAAACAGCGTCGATATTCTTGAGAAAAATAACAAAAACATGACACTTGCGGTTGAAGCGATAAACGAGATGGAACTTTCAAGCCAAAAGATTATTGACATAATCAAAAACATCGAAGACATAGCTTTCCAAACAAACCTGCTTGCTTTAAACGCCTCGATAGAAGCTGCAAGCGCAGGTGCTGCCGGAAAAGGTTTTGCTGTCGTTGCTGAAGAAGTTCAAAATCTTGCAACCAAGAGCTCGACATCGGCAAACGAAAGCCGCGTTCTTGTTACAGAGTCGATAACAAGCGTTCAAAAAGGCGCAAAGTTCATTAAAGATGCCGCAGTTCAAATGAGTGAAGTCATAAAAGTTTCAAACGAAACTGCAAAAAAATCTATCTTAATCAATGAAAAGATTGACAAACAGGTTCAAACGGTTGAACAAACCCTTGAACACATGAACCAAATCCTAGACATGATAACCGCAACTTCGAGAACCGCTGTCGAAAGCAATAACATTGCATATGTTATCTCGGACGAGATAGGCAACATCAACAATGCGATTTCTGAATAAAGATTTAAACAATAAAAAAACATCTCTCATTTTTGAGGGATGTTTTTTTATTGTTTTAAAATTAAATTTTCTTATTGTTTTGCGACTACTATTATCTCGTCGTCTTTAGCTGAAATTTCTATTAACGCTATTGGCTCATCTTGTTCGATGATTAACGTTGCTATCTTGTCCTCTATCTTCTTTCGTATATTTTTGCGAAGATCCCTTGCTCCAAATTTTCCGTCGTCGCTAAGTTCCGCAAGCGTTTTCAAAGCCTCATCGTTGTATTTAAGCACTATGTTTTTGTCGAGCAACGGTTCGCGCATCTCTTCAAGCATGAGTGACGCTATCTTCATAAGGCTTTCAAGCGGAAGTCCGTTGAAAACAACTATCTCGTCTACTCTACTTAAAAATTCGGGACGCAAGAAATCGTTTAATGCCTTAAGACATTTCTCTTTTGACATATCGCTTATCTTCTGGCCAAACCCCGCCATTCCCGATTTGTCGCTTGAACCGGCGTTGCTTGTCATTACTATTACTGTGTTTTCAAAATTAACGGTTCTGCCGTGGGCATCGTTAACCTTGCCCTCGTCTAGAATTTGGAGAAGTATGTTCATGACATCGGGGTGTGCTTTTTCTATCTCATCGAACAAAACAACGCTATATGGTTTTCTTCTGACTTTTTCGGTAAGTTGCCCCGCTTCGTCATATCCAACGTATCCCGGAGGTGAACCAATAAGTCTTGAAACAGCGTGTTTTTCCATATATTCTGACATGTCAAGTCTTATAAGCGGATCTACCGAATCGAAAAGTTCTTCCGCCAAAACTTTGACAAGTTCGGTTTTTCCGACGCCGGTAGGACCTACAAAGATAAACGATGCCGGTCGTCTTCTCTTTTGAAGACCTACCCTTGAACGTTTAATCGCATTGGAAACAAGCTCAACAGCCTCGTCTTGGCCGATTATCTTTTGTTTTATAGAATCGTTTAATCCGGCAACTTTTTTATATTCGTCCTTTTCAACCTTTGCGGCAGGAATTCCTGTCCACAGTTCAACCACTTTTGCAACATCATCGGGAGTTATGTGAAGGTTGTCAACCGTTTCTTGAAGTTCCGCTAATCGGCTGTCATATTTTAAAATCTCGCTTTTTATCTTCGCAAGACGTTCAAAATCTACCTCTTCTCCGTCCTCTTTGTCCTCTTCTTTTTTAATTGCCTTTTCAAGCAAAGCCTTGTTTTTGGAAATCTCGTCGTATTCTGCAAGCTCGGGGCTTCTAATCGCCCGACAAGCCGCCGCCTCGTCCAAAAGGTCAATCGCTTTATCCGGCAAAAATCTGTCGGTTATATATCTCTCGGAAAGCGAGACAATAAGTTCGATTATGCTGTTGCTGTATTTTACATGGTGATGATTTTCATAATACTCTTTGATACCTTTAAGCATCTCTATTGTATCGGAAAACGAAGGCTCTTCGATCTTAACGGGTTGGAAACGTCGTTCAAGCGCTTGATCCTTTTCGATATGTTTACGATATTCCGAAAACGTAGTCGCGCCAATAACTTGTATTTCACCCCTTGAAAGAGCGGGTTTCAAGATGTTTGCGGCGTTCATTGCGCCCTCGCTGTCCCCAGCTCCCGTAAGATTGTGTACCTCGTCTATAAACAAAATTATGTTGCCGTCTTCTTTAACTTCGTTTATAAGTCCTTTTACACGGCTTTCAAACTGACCCCTAAACTGAGTGCCTGCAACAAGTGCGGTTAAATCCAAAAGGAAAATCTCTTTATCTTTAACCCTTGGCGGAACCTCTTTATTCACTATTTTAAGCGCAATACCCTCTGCAATCGCCGTCTTACCGACGCCGGCTTCACCGATTAAACATGGGTTGTTTTTTTGGCGGCGCGAAAGAATCTGTAAAGTTCTATATATCTCTCTATCGCGTCCGATGATTCTGTCGAGTTTCCCGTCTTTTGCTTTTTTTGTTAAGTTGTCGCAATAGTTGTCAAGAAACTTGCGCTTTGGTGCTTCCGGTTCTTTGTCTTCTTTTTTCTTTTTCTTTTTTTCTTTATCTTCAGGCGATTTTGAACGCTCACCTCCGCCAAGCGGAGACGCGCCACCCATCAAAAATGAAGGAAACGCCGGCGAACCACCCGGCTCGAAATCTGTTTCTTCGTTGTTTTCACCCATAATATCGGGGGTTAAAAATTGTTCAGAAAAATTTTCAAGATCATCGTCGCTTATTCCGAATTTTTTCATCAAATCGTCAACCGGTTTTATCCCCAGTTCTTTTGCACAAACAAGGCAAAGACCTTCATTGATAGTTTTTTCTCCCTCTATTCTGGTCATAAAAACGACCGCCGGACGTTTTTTGCATTTTGTACATACCATCATAATATTAATTTACCTTATCTTAATTTAAAATTGACCAAACGTCTTTTCATAAAAAATTAGAACATTCTGAATGGATTGTTATAGTATATAATCGAGAACACCGTCGAATTATCTATCCAAGACTCTATAAGATCGCTCGAATTTAAAAGCGGAATTATAATATTAACGAGTGTAGCAATTATAACACATATCACAACTCCGATAAACACCCCGACAACACCGCCAAAAAACCTGTTAAGACCACCGATGATCGGAACATAGTTTAAGCCGTCCGAGACTTTTATAATTATACCACACAAAGTTAGAAATATTATTAACAACAGTATGAAAACTATTATATTAATAACCGAAACAACCGACGGCATAACAAGAGTGTTGGCTAAAAGTTCGGCATTTCCGCTTGGGTCAAGGTCAGAAGCCCCTTGAAAAAATCCGCCAATTGCGTCTGTTGCCTTTTGCATGTCTATGAAGTTACCAAGTGAGCTGTTTTCAAGCATATTCAAAAAACTGTCGCCATCCGTCGATTGGGTTATATTGTCCGAAATACTTGAAACTATCCTACTTGATATAAAAGTATCGTATACCCATCTTGAGACGATGTCCGAAAGGTAGCTTGCTCCTATAAACGAAGCTATCGAACCCGCAAGCGATATAAGCGAGCTTAAAAGCCCACGCTTAAAACCAAAGATGACGCTCACAATAACGATAACAACTACTGCAATATCGATTCCTAAATTCATAATTCACACTCCTAAACCTATTTTAAACAATTAAATTTTTTCTATTCTGTTTGGAAAAAAAACATATATATCAAAGTCAACAAAAATATTAATTCCACCAAAGTCAACATTAATAACATCACGAGGTTTTCCTGCAAAAGACCATTCGTTTATTGTATTTTTTGAAAGTAGATACAACCCATTTCTGTTTATATACATATCCGCAACATACCCTATATCGGGGATTTTGGTAAGTTCTTTTAAATTTTCATCCACCACAACGACATAATTAATCGATGACATATTATTATCCCCGAACAAAAGCGCAAAGTTTTCGCCGTCGTCGTTTGAAACATTTATAAGTGGCAGATTTGAAAAGAGATATTCCGCAAGAACTTCTCCATCGAAATTATATTTCAACATTTTATCTTGCTTTACAAAATATATTTCATTTTGTCCTACTGACACACTTATTGGAAGTTGGTCTATTAAAAAAGTTTTGCTCTCTTTTGCCTCGTCAATATCTATTATGGTTACTTCTGTAACGATCTTCATATTTTCAAGCCTTGTCGTAACAACCACAGCGCGGTTTCCGTTTGGCGTTATCTCAACCGAAATAGGAAACCCGTCGGCTTCAAACCAAGTAAACCGTTCTGTTAACATCTCGTTATCGTAAACCGTCAATTCACAAGTATATCTTTCGCTGTCGCTCAACACCACAATCGTTCCATCGTTTGCGAGGTCTGCGTCTATAATAGTATTGTCGGTCGACCATTTTTTCTCGATAAACGAATGGTTTGTTAAAACAATTTCTTTGCTACCTCTTGCAAACAAAAGCGTTTTTGTTTCGTTGGATTCTATATCGGGACTTGTCATTCCATGTATGATTTCAGAAAAAATTTCGCCGTTTTGTGCATACATAATAAGGGTTTCTTCATTTAACGCCGCAAATCCTCGCCCTAGTTGATCTATAGTTTCAGGGGTAGCGTTGTTATATGTAATTGGAAATCTGCTAACAGCCGCCATGTAAAGCGAAATTGTGTTTCTAAGCTTCTTGTAGTTTTCTTCCCCCATAACGTTAACCACAACTAAAACTGTGACAGCAACAACCGTCACAATCACAAGCAGACCCAAAAACCTTCTTGTTTTAACTTTACGTCGTTTTTTTCGTCTTATCTGTTCAATTTCATCAAATCGGTTTATCGTCTTTTTCATAGTAAACTCTATCCAAATATAATCCATGTGCCGGCGCTGTTATACAAGCGACGTTTCTTTTTTTGCTTTTAATTATGTTTTCCAAATCTTGCTTATCAAGCTTTCCTCTTGACACGGAAAGTAAACTGCCAACGATTATTCTAACCATGTTGTATAAAAATCCATCTGCTTGAACCGAAACGATCACAAGCTCGCCGTCACGTTTAACCGATATATCATATATCGTCCTTACTGTGTCGGGTTGTTCATTTTTAATCGAACAAAAAGCCAAAAAATCATGTGTTCCCAAAAAAACTTTTGATATTTCGTTTATTATATCTTGTTCAATCTTAGGAATGAAGTGTAGCGCTCTTCCTTCTAAAAACGGATTCATCTCTCGTTTGTTCCATATTAAGTAGACATATCTTTTTGATTTTGCGTAGTATCTTGCATGAAAATCGTCTGGAACGATAGTAGTCTCAAAAACCCTAATATCTGAAGGAAGATGAAAATTAAGGGCATTTGTTAGCTTTGATGGATTTATATCTTGTTCTATTATTGAATTAATATAGTAGCAGTTCGCGTGGACTCCGCTGTCGGTTCGCGAACAACCCTTAATATCAAATCGTTTGTTAAACACCTTTTCTATAGCATTTTGAAATTCATTTTGAACCGTGTTGGCATTTTGTTGTATTTGAAAACCGTGGTAGTTTGTTCCGACAAACGCTATATTAAACAAAAAATTCGGGATTTAAATCACCGCCTCAAAGTACAGGTTGGTTGAAACTATCGCAGAGAAAAACAAAAGAAAAACCACAATAGCCACTATATCAACACCTTTAAATTTGAGTTGTTTAAGCCTTGTTCTTCCCTCTCCACCTTTATAACATCGGCATTCCATAGCAAGCGCCAACTCGTCTGCCCGCCGAAATGACGAAACAAAAAGAGGTATTAAAATCGGAATAAGTGATTTAATTCTGCTTTGCAAACTGCCTGTGTCTATGTTCGCTCCACGGGATTTTTGGGCGCTCATTATCTTGTCCGTTTCCTCTATAAGCGTCGGAATAAATCGAAGCGCAATAGTCATCATAAGCGCAAGCTCATGGACAGGAAGCTTAAAAACTTTAAATGGACTTAAAAGTCGCTCTATAGCGTCGGTAAGTTCAATCGGCGACGTCGTATATGTCAAAAGAGAACTTATCGAAATAAGTGCCACTATTCTAACTGACAGTATGATTGCGTAGAAAAGCCCCTCTTTTGTTATCGTTATAACCCAAAACGAAACAAGCGGCTCACCGCTTATAAAAAACATGTTTAATATAGAAGTAAACACAACTATCGGCAAAATAGGCTTTAAACTCTTAACGATCATTTTAAGCGGTATCTTTGCAACACCATATAAAACAAACGTTAAAAAGGTTACCGAAGTAAGCCCCACAACATTAACCGCTATAAACAACAATGTTATTAACAACACGGTAAAAATTATCTTTATTCTCGGGTCTATTCTGTGTAAAAAAGATTTTCCGAAAACATATTGTCCAAAAGTTATATCTTTAAGCAATTGTTTGAGTATTCCTTCCTTATTTGTGCTTTAAAATTCGAATAAGTTCTTTTGCTGCTTGCGCAGTATTAAACGCCGAGGTATCGATATCTTTAACCCCTTTTTGTTCAAGCGCTAACATAACATTAGTTACAGACGGAACCGAAAGCCCCATATCTTTAAGTTCGTTTGACTTTAAAAAAATATTTTTCACAGTATCATAGTCAAATATTTTTCCCTCGTTTATTACAACAACCTTGTTTGCATATGTTGCGATGTCGTCCATCGAATGTGAAATTAAAATAACCGTGTTTTTTATCTCTTTGTGATAATCGCTTATCATCCCGAGAACCTCTTCTCTGCCTTTCGGGTCAAGTCCCGAAGCAGGTTCGTCAAGTATCAAAACTTCGGGGCGCATAGCGAGAACGCCGGCAATAGCAACCCTTCTTTTTTGCCCTCCCGAAAGGTTAAAGGGCGAACGTTCCAAAACTTCTGACGAAAGTCCAACGGCGTTTGCGGCGGCTTTGACTCGCTCGTCGATTTCGCTAACCGAAAGCCCCATATTTGTTGGTCCAAACGCAATATCACGATATACCGTTTCTTCAAAAAGTTGGTATTCGGGATATTGGAAAACAAGCCCTACTTTAAATCGAAGTTCACGAAGTTTTTCTTTGCTTGCCCAAAAATCGACGTCATCTATATAAACCTTTCCCGCTGTCGGTTTTAAAAGTCCATTTAGATGTTGGACAAGGGTAGATTTCCCCGAACCCGTATGTCCTATTATTCCGACAAATTCCCCACTGTCGATAGTCAAGCTAACGCCATCAATCGCTACCTTTTCGCTTGGAAGGCCTTGGTTATAAATATATTTAAGGTTTTCAAGTCTTACGCAGGCGCCCATCTATTTCCTTTCAATAAGCTTAAACAATTTGTTAACACATTCAGTTTCGCTTATTATATCCTTTTCTATTTCAATTCCATTTTCATTTAATAAATTGCAAAGTTTCGTGACTTTCGGAATCGAAAGTCCTATCTCTTCTAGCGATTGTTTGTTTATAAAAACCTCTTTTGGACAACCCTCTAAAAAAACGTTTCCTTTATTTAAAACCAAAATTCTGTCGGCATCAATAGTTTCTTCCATATAGTGGGTTATAAGCACTACCGTAATGTTTTGTTCTTTGTTGATTTTTTTAAGATAGTCTATAACCATGCTTCTCCCCTTTGGGTCTAGCATTGCGGTAGGTTCGTCAAGCACGATACATTTTGGGTTCATCGCAATAATGCCCGCTATCGCGACACGTTGTTTTTGCCCACCCGAAAGCCTACTTGGGCTGTCTAGTTTTCTTTTGGTAAGCCCAACTGTTTCAAGAGCCTCGTCAACACGTCGACGTATTTCAAGCGGTTCAACCCCAAGGTTCTCAAGCGCAAACGCCACATCTTCTTCAACTATGCTAGCAACTATCTGATTGTCGGGATTTTGAAATACCATACCGACATTTCTTCTAATATCAAAAAGTTGCTCTTCTTGTTTTGTATTCATGTTTTTAACCAAAACATCGCCGCTTGATGGAGTTAAAATTCCATTCATAAGCTTTGCTAAAGTGGACTTTCCGCTTCCGTTATACCCCAAAACAGCAACAAATTCGCCTTCTTTTATCTTTAAATCTACATTTTGAAGCACCGGAACGCTTGCGCCTTCGGTCTCTGAAGGGTATTCAAAAGATACATTTTTAAATTCTATTAAGATCTCAAGCAATTTTTATTCTCCTAAATATATAGCTGTGCTTCCACACGGTAGCGCAAACCCGCTTTCGGTGACCGATATGCCAATCTCGTCGCTTTGAACCTTTCCGCCAAAATCGCCTATTAAACAAGACGAAAGTATATAGTCCATAACTGCGGGAGCTAGTCCCGTTGTGTAGCTGTTAATAGCAAAGAAAAGCGGATTGTCGCTTAAAACACCCTTACACGCAACCACCAAATCGTATATAGCGTCCTCTATCTTCCAGATTTCTCCCGAAGGGCCTCTGCCATATGACGGAGGATCCATTATTATTGCATCGTATCTGTTTCCTCTGCGAGTTTCTCGGGACACGAATTTTTCACAATCATCCACTATATACCGAACAGAACTTTCCGAAAGCCCCGAAAGACCTACGTTTCGTTTTGCGGTGGCAACCATGCCTTTGCTTGCGTCTACATGACAAACCGAAGCTCCCGACAAAAGACAAGCTACAGTCGCGCCACCGGTATAACCAAAAAGATTAAGTACCTTAATTGGGCGGTTAGCTCCCCTTATTATCTGTTGATACAGTTTCCAGTTTGCCGCTTGTTCCGGAAAAACTCCCGTATGTTTAAACCCTGTCGGCGTTACATACATCTTTAGTTTATCTTCCCACTGGAACGTCCATTCGCTTGGAAGTTTTCTTTTTGTTTCCCAATATCCCCCGCCTTTTGGTGAACGATGGTAAACAGCGTCCGCCTTTTTCCACATCGGGTTTTTTTTATCGGTTTTCCAAACCGCTTGTGGGTCGGGACGAATTAAAACCGCGTCGCCCCAACGTTCTAACCGTTGTCCCGACGAGGCATCAATTAATTCATAATCTTTAAAACCTTCGGCAACCCGCATAGCACCACCATGTTTCCTTTCTTAAAAAGTCGAAATTATTTATAT
>CAYJFO010000063.1:0-10994 GCA_964369645.1 uncultured Oscillospiraceae bacterium
CCTGCCCAGAAAACCCCTGTGACGGAGCTTGCATCATTTGATTTTGCTGATATTCCTGCTGTTGTATGTTAGAAAACTGTTGCCCTACTTGTTCGGGCGATTGTTGAACCGGTTGTTGCATTGGCTGCTGATTTTGCCCCAAAGGCGCGGATTGATATTGTGGTTGTGCGTAGCCTTGAGCGGGCATGTTGTGCGCATTTTGTTGTGCGCCGTTTGCGTCGAAACCAACGTTTGCTTTGTTGCCAAACTCTCTCGTCGAGTCGATAGGCTGTTGTGCTCCATAATGGTTTTGAGGCGCGTTCGGTTGACCCATGTTTAACGGGGGTGGCGTAATCATAGAGTTTTGCTCGAAAAATTGGGGTTTTTGATATCCGCATATAGGACACGCGACTTCATTTTCACCCATTGGACATCTGCATTTTTCACATTCGTAATTCATATTAACACACCTTTATATCAATATATTCAAAATATTTTTAACGACAAAACAACCTATCACACACACGCACACTATGATGGTTGGTACGATGTAGTTATAGTTTTTTTGGATTTTTGTTGCCAAACAAAAACAATAAAACGCTATCGCTAAACTCAACCAAACGGCAATCAAAATCGGCAAGGGGTTAGAAACAAACGACATAATCGGTTTGAACTCTGCCAAAAGTTTAACCGCTCTAGTGACCCCACATGTCGGACAATATATCCCCGTCGCTTCAAACGTCACACACGGGAAAGAATAGTCAAATAAATAGACCAAACCCCCGATTATGCAAAACAATAAAAACAACAGGACGTGATAAAACAGATGTTTTTTAGTTTTATTCATATCAAAACAGCTAAGAAAATACTAAACTGTTCTTGAAAACATCGTCAAAAATTCGTCGAAATCGTAATAATCAAACGGGTTTAAATCATAGGAATATGCGTAGTTTGTAACCGTTTCCGAAACAAAACCTACTAATCCGAAAATCATTATCAAAATGAAAAGTGAAAACACCAACCCGACGCAACCCAAGACAAGACCGACAATCGATAGATCTTTCTTTTGGCTTTTGGTTCCTATAATTCCGAAAATGATAGCTGCAATTCCAAAAAGCAAGCTACCTATAAAAGTGAAACATGCGACTATAGAAAGTATTCCGCAAACAAGCGCAACGACCGCCGCCCAGTTTTTTGACGGGTCTTTTGTGGAAGAATTTGTGTCTTGCAGTTCAAATTGTTGCTCGACAGAATCATATGACGGTTCAACAATCTCGTTCGCGTCGATAACAACTTGTTTTGCACAATAAGGACAAACGCTATAATCAGAGGAAATCTCTCTAAAACAACCTTTACACTTCATGTCTATATTTTCTCCGTTTCACTATAAAATATTATAACTAACTTATTATTTTGATTTTTTATGTTTTATATTGCATACCAGCCCGTCAACAGCCTCTATGTTTTTGACAAATTACCATAGTAGTATGATGTTCAAATTGCCATTTAGCACATTTCATTTTTTAATTATTGGGTAATTCTTGTCTAATACTTTTCCGACATCCTGATATACATCTTTTATTTTATTCTATAAAGGCGATATTGTCAAATCTTACAACGATGTTTTTAAATAAAATCATAGGTTTTATTAATTTTTTTGTTTTTTCAGTTTATCAGCCAACGCAAAACGTCTACCGCGGTCTTAGATATTTAATTAACGCCACTAAAACCCTAATTATAAAAAGCGACGTTTCCCTTATAAACTATGTTTGGTTTTCCCGAAAGAAACGCCTTTTTATCACGATTAAATGTAACCGAAAGTGTTCCGCCTTGCATCTCAACCGACACTATCTGGTTTTTTATGAAGCCGTTTTCAACCGCACAAAATGCAGTTGCAACCGCTCCCGTTCCACACGAAAGGGTTTTGTTGCTCCCCTTTTCAAAAACAAGAGCGCTTATAACACCATTTTTTATCGTGGCTATTTCGATGTTTGCTGTTTTCAAAACGTCGTCGGATGTTTTCATCTTTCGACTCAACGTATATAAAAGTTGTTCCGAAATCTTATCGACAAAAAACACAAGATGTTTATTTCCAACATCAACAAGTTCCCCTTTATACCCCGAAACGTCGTACTCTCCAAGTATTTTAGGGGTCCCCATCTCTATGCTAAACAACATTTTTTTATCTTTAAGTTCAACCACCTTTGCAAGCTTGTTTCCAACACTTGTTTCGATACTGTAGAAACTGCCACCATTTTGGGAGTGGAGAAGTTTTGCAACCGAGAGCGCGCCGTTTCCACACATCGCCCCAACCGTTCCGTCACTGTTAAACATCTCCATCTTCGCGTCCGCGTTGTCGCTTTTATAAACCTTTATCAAACCGTCCGCGCCAATACCGAAGTTTCTTTGACAAAGCTTTTTAATTTCAAACGGCGCAAGATCGAAATAATCTTTTTTACAATCTACCACTATATAATCGTTTCCCGCAGATTCGATTTTTGTAAATTCCATAGTTAACCCTCGCTTATTATCGTTTTGTTATAATATGCAAGGTTTCTTTTTGTGGTTAATATGTTATACTTATAAAATAGGTGTATATTTTATAAAGGAAAATTAAATTTTATGGAAAATCAAAATATAGAAAAAGTTTTAGTTTTGGCTATCGAAACAGATGAATATGACATTGAAAGTTCGCTTGAAGAAATCTCGGCTCTTTGTGAAACGGCGGGCGCCGAAGTTATTGCAGAGGTTGTTCAAAAGCGACAATCTAAAGACAGCAAAACATATATCGGAAAAGGGAAACTTGAAGAAGCGCGAACGCTTTGCCTTGGCGAAGGAATCGACATTGTAATTGTAGACGACGAACTTTCAGCGTCACAAAAAAGAGCAATTGAACAAGTTGTCGATGTTCCGGTTATCGACCGAACAACGCTAATCCTCGACATCTTCGCGCGCCATGCAACAACGGCAGAAGGCAACTTGCAAGTCGAACTTGCCCAACAAAGATACCGACTTGTCCATCTTTCCGGCCAAGGCCTTGAACTTTCGCGACTGGGCGGAGGAATTGGAACAAGAGGCCCCGGCGAAACAAAACTTGAAAGCGACAAACGCCACATACGCCGAAGAATTAACACGCTTGAAAAACGTTTAGAAGAGCTTGAAAAGCGCCGAAACCTTACGAGAAAAAGAAGAAAAAAAGAAAACGTTCCGATAGTTTCGCTTGTCGGATATACAAACGTCGGCAAATCCTCTCTTTTAAACAAACTCACAGGTTCCGATGTGTTGGCGGAAAACAAACTTTTCGCAACGCTCGACACGACCACGCGCAAACTTTCGGTTGGAGATCTTCAACAGATAGTCATGGTCGACACGGTAGGTTTTGTAAGTCGTCTGCCCCACGAACTCGTCGAGGCTTTTAAATCAACACTTGAAGAGGTTGCCCAAAGCGACCTTATCCTGCTTGTTGCAGACGGCTCGTCCAAAGATTTTTCTCTTCAACTAGAGGTTGCACGAAACACAATTAAATCGCTCGATTGCGGCGACATTCCGACAATAACCGTTTTTAACAAATGCGACCTTATCGACACTCACGAAGCTTTACAAGGGGTTGCGGTTTCCGCCAAAACCGGTTTTGGGCTAGACAAGCTCATAGGCGAAATCTCGAAAAATCTTGCCGAAAGGGTGGTTCGTTGCACAGTTATGTTGCCGTTCGACAAACTTTCTCTCATCCCTTTGATACGCGAACACGGAAACGTTTTGGAAGAGGAATATAAAGAAGATGGGGTGTTTATAAGGGCAACGGTAGACCGCTCGGTCTACAACAGGATAGAGGAATTTGTTACAGGCGTATAACGAAAAATACACAAAAAGATAAATATTTAATATTTTTCAAAAAAACTCTTGATTTTATAATAATAACGTGTTATTATATTAGTCGTGACTTATAAAGCATAAGGAGGTGCAGAAAATGGCTAAATGCGATATCTGCGGAAAAGGCGTAGTGTTTGGAATTAAGGTTTCCCATTCACACAGACGCTCGAACAGGACTTTTAAACCTAATGTTAAACGTGTAAAAGCAGTAGTTGACGGTTCGTCAAAACACATCAAAGCCTGCACCCGTTGTTTACGCTCGGGCAAGGTTACACGCTCGGCATAATATATTAAAAGTTTAAAGAAAGCTTAACTCGCAAGGGTTAGGCTTTTTTGTTGTTGTTTTTTGTTCTATATTATTTCAACAAGTAAAAAATTGAAAATTTCTAGTATTAATCTTTTTTATCGGGGGGTTCTGGGGGAGTTTCGACTCTCCCCCACTTCGCCCCCCGACACCCCCCAGAACCCCCCTCAACGATTTAGGGCGACACACGCCCTAAAAACCCGCTCCGCTTTTTGCGCTTTATAAATTGTATACTGCAAAAAGCTTGATTAATGGTTCTTTTCTAAATGGCATATTTTCAAAACTTTTTATTACTTTTTTCTCTTGTTATTCTAAGAACGAAAAGATTAATCATTTATTAATTTTAGACTGTCGAAAAACCCCTATTTTGACGCCCAAAAAAATTAATAAATCGTTAATTTTCTTTTAAATTTTAAAGTTGGTTTAAGGTTCATGCTTTAGAATAGCTTCGGTTTTAAGGTTTTAACCGCATTTCTGCCACACTTTAGCCACACTTTCGTTAATTCTATGTAATCGACTTTTTGGTTCAATTTGTGGTATAATCATCAAGATAGTGTGTATAAAAGAAAAAAGAGAAAAACAAATAACAATATATAGGAGATATCATGTCAAAGCTTTTCGCATTTGTCAAAAAAAAGAAAGTTCTTTTTATCGTTCTGGCAGCAATAATCGTTGCAATTATCATTGCGGTTAATGTGTTCGGTTCGTCGACGGGCGTCGGCATGGGAATGACGTCTATGCCGTCGTTCACGCAACTCACAAAACAGGACGTCGAAACGGTCATCGTCGCGACGGGCTCGACCTCGTCGTCCACAAGAAGAACGGTTGTTGGGGTAGCTCCCGCCGGAACCGAGATAGTTGAACTTAACATATCGGTTGGCGACACCGTCAAAGTCGACGATGTTTTGGCGTCGCTAGACGAAGAAGCAACACAAGACAAAATTTCAGACGCGAAAGAGAGCTATAGCGACAAGAGCTCTTCTATATTTTATTCCGACCAGATAACCGACTTTGACCTGTCGGTTACGCAAAACAGTGTTAATGATGCACAGGCGGATTATGATGCGAATATAAGCAGAAGAAATCAGCTGTCAAATGAAATAACATATTATCAAAATCGACTTGCTAGCATTCCTAGTGAAAGAATTACTATTTTAACAAAGTGGTCAACGGTAACCTTAATAACCCCAGCAGACTTTACCACTTTAGAAAACACCTATAATTCATTATCACCAACGATTCAGCAAAACCCTGTAACACCTGAGGATATAGAAACAGTAAATGCTTACAACACGATGTTGCAACTAGACAACCAAGAAGCGACTGCAAATGCAACTATTCCCGTGCTTAATAATGAATTAACAGCTTTAGCATCTGCTGAAGAAGGCTTGAAAAAAGCCCTCGAAACCGCGCAAAACAACCTTATCCGTCAATCCCTCCAAGCCCAGTCGACCGACAACACCAACGCGCAAGCTCTCGACGACCTCCACGACAGCATTGGAGACGCAATTGAAGACCTCGACGATCTTCAAATTCGCTCACCGCTTAACGGCGTCGTAACCGAGATTAACTATGTCGAGGGAGATCTTTTCGGGGCGTCAGCGCTTTGCACCATTCAAGACCTTAACAGCCTCGAGATTATAGCAACCGTTCCAAGCTATGACGTAGTCAAGCTTGAAAACGGTATGCAAGCGAAGTTCACGACCGATTCGACAGGAACAACCGAGATGCGCGGAACTATAACCGCAATCTCTCCGATAGCAACCGACACATCGGGCGGCTTTTCTGTCACCATTTCGGTGGACGACCAAAACAAAGACCTTCGTGCCGGTGTTCCGTCTCAAGTAACATTTTTGCTTGAAGCGGCAGAAAACGCATACGCAGTTCCGATTGATGCAATTGTCGAGATGAACGGTTCAAGCTTTATATACATATATGACAACATCCCAACCGAAGAACAACTCGCAATGGGCGAACAGGACGGTCGTAGAATGATTCAAGTTCAAACGGGACTTGAATCGGACTATCTTGTCGAGATAACGTCGCCCGAACTGTTTGAAGGCATGATTGTGCTTGACGACCCAATGGGCATGAACGTTGCCACCATGATGGGCGGCGACATGACGGGCGGCCTTGTCATCGGTGGCGCTCCTCCAACAGGCGGCGGTAGCGGCGGTGGCGGCGGCAACCGTCCGGGAGGTTAACAGCTGATGTCAACTACTGAAGTTATAAAGATTAAAGGGGTTTTTAAACGTTATTTCGAAGGCATGGAAAACGAACTTTGTGCCCTCGACGACGTTACCCTTTCGATAGAAAAAGGCACATTCATTTCGATTGTCGGTGCTTCGGGCAGCGGAAAATCCACCCTCATGAACATTGTCGGCGCGCTCGACCGACCAAGCGAGGGGGAATATCTGCTTGACAACGTGGATATCATGGCGGCTAAAGACAGCGAGCTTTCGGGCATTCGCAACAACAAGATTGGGTTTGTGTTTCAAAACTTTAACCTAATTCCGCGGATAAATGCCCAACGTAACGTTGAACTGCCGATGTTGTACGCAGGAATTAGCAAAAAAACGCGTTCAGAAAAAAGCAAAGAGCTTTTGAAAACTGTTGGAATGCTTGAAAGGCGACACCATAAACCAAACGAACTTTCGGGCGGACAAAAACAAAGAATTGCAATTGCACGTGCGCTTGCGAACGATCCGGCTATTATTCTTGCGGACGAACCGACAGGAGCATTGGACAGCAAAACGGGCAGACTTGTTATGGATATCTTCCACGATCTTCACAAGAACAAAGGCAAAACCATCGTTCTCATTACCCATTCGCCCGAACTTGCAGAAGAAACCGAACGCATTGTCACCCTTATCGACGGCAAGGTGGTGAGCGACCGAAAAGGAAGCGGAAGGGAAATTAAATGAGTATATTTGAAAACATCTCGCTCGCCCTTTCTTCGCTTTGGAGCAACAAGATGCGCGCGCTTCTCACCATGCTTGGAATTATAATCGGAATTGGTTCCGTCATAACTATATTTACAATCGGTAACTCGCTCAACGGTTACATCGCAAACGAGATGTCCGCTATGGGCGCAAACACAGTTAACCTTTACATAACTGCAAAAACCGACGAATTTTCGACTGGCTTTGGACCTATGCGCCAACCGCGCGAACAGGACCTTATAAGCGACGAGATGATAGAAGAGCTTGAAACAAGGTTTGCGGACGAGATTGAAGCGATTGGAATAACCGTTTCTGTCGGAAGCGGAACGGCGACAAACGGCGAGCAGTATGCTAACTTTGCGTTAAGCGGCGTTGCGTCTAAAGAGGTTGACATAAATAACATTACGATGTTGAACGGCCGATTTTTAATCGACCGCGAGATTGAAGATGCAAAAAAAGTTGTCGTCGTGTCCGACAGTTTTGTGACAAACTATGGCTTGGAGGGCAACCCCATTGGCCAACAGATTATGTTGGAAGGAAGCGGAGGGTCTCCTGGGCTTTTCACTATTATCGGTGTATATGAATACGAGCAATCGGCATTCGCTATGGGAAGCACAGCGAACGACCAAGACGTTGAGACAACAGCTTATATACCGTATACAACAGCTCAACAGTTAAGCGGAGCTTCCGACGGGCATCAATCTATAACTATCCTAACTTCGACAGGAACCGACAGCACAGCGTTTGCCACAAGCGCTTCGAGTTATTTCAACAACCGTCAATATTCAAGCAACGAAGATTTCGAGGTTGACAGTTTCGCAATGGATAGCATTATCGAAAGCATGACCTCGATGCTTGCAACGCTTCAACTTGCTATCTCTGCCGTTGCGGCAATATCCCTTCTTGTCGGCGGAATTGGCGTTATGAACATAATGCTCGTTTCGATAACCGAAAGAACAAAAGAGATTGGAACAAGAAAAGCCCTTGGCGCAACCAACTTTTCAATCAGGGTTCAGTTTATAACCGAAAGTTCAATCATATGTATCATAGGCGGTATAATCGGAATTCTAATAGGCGTCCTACTTGGAAGCATTGCTTCGACGCTTCTCGACTTTCCGGCAACGCCGGACCTTGCGGGCATATTAATAGCGGTTATCTTCTCATTTGGCATTGGGATTTTCTTTGGATATTATCCCGCAAACAAAGCCGCAAAGCTCGACCCAATCGAGGCGCTTCGCTACGAGTAGACAAGCGAGATTTAAAGATAAAATAATTTAAAAAGGGCTTCGACGAAACAATAATCGTCAAAGCCCTTTTTTGTATTGTTTAAATATCTTACAGCGTTGTGTACTCTTTTTTATCTAGATCAATTATATATCCTCTGCCGTTGTCCGGGATGAGTTGTTGGAACGAAATTTCGATATCTCTGAATAGATACTGCATAGCTGTTGCGATGACTGCCCCGTGGCTTACAACCACAATGGATTTCTCTTTGGTATGCTTAAGCTTTTCAATTCCTGTCACCAAACGTTCCAGCATATCTTTTCCGCTTTCTCCTCCGGGGCATCTTTGGTTAAAGGTATCTTTCGACCATTCGACAAATCTCTCGTCGCTTTCAAGCTGTTTAAACGTGACGTTTTCAAAATCTCCGAAGTTCATCTCTTTAAACTGTTCTAAAACTTCGGGATTTTCAATTCCGTATAACACCTCAAGCGTTTTGTTTGTTCTTTTCATTCCACTTGTGAAAAATCTTTCCGCCTTTGGATATTTAATGGTTTCTTTAAGCTTCAAAAGTTCCTCGACACCAATTTCACAAACTTCGGCATCTGTCGACCCGCAAAATTTTTCGTCTATGTTGTGCTGTGTTTTTCCATGTCGTATTAATATTAGTTTCATGTTTTTCCTTTTCGGTTAAAATTCAATTCCTTCTCTTGAACTAACCCCTTTATTATAGTAATGTTTAATCTCGCTAATCTCGCTCACCAAATCGGCACATTCAACAACCGTCGCCGCTGCTCCCCTACCCGTTAAAACAAGTTCCGTCTTTTGATGTTTTTGTTTGATAAGCCCAACTATTTGGGTTTCGTCGACAAGCTTCAACGTGCATGCCACATTTATCTCGTCCAAAATAACCACGTCATATTCGCCCGACTTTGCCGCTTCAAACGCCTTTTCAAACCCTTGTTGAGCCTCTTTGCGGTTAACCTCTTGTTCGTCTGAAAAAAGTTCAAAACTTTTTGAATATAACGCTGTTTCTATATTGTCAAACTTTGCAAGGGCTTTCAGCTCGCTTGTTTCGTCCTCTTTAAGGAACTGTCCGAAATATACTTTTAAACCGGCCCCCGCCGCGCGAACCGCGAGACCTAGTGCCGCCGTTGTCTTGCCTTTGCCGTTTCCTGTGTATATCTGAACATAACCTTGTTTCATGTTTGTCCCTTTCTTTTTCGACGTGTAAAACGCATTAATCTCGAACAATAATATACCACAAAACCTGTAATTTATCAACAAAAAATAAATTAAATGATTGAAAAAATCCTATTTTTATGATAACATAAAATTTAAATATATCGGCAGGGTATCGCTATTGCAAAATATGTTAACAGCTTAATGTAAACATATTTTGTTTAACCCACAATGTTCCTCAAAAAAATAAAAGGAATGGTTTGAAGTTATGAGAGAGTTTTCTAAATCTGTTCGACTTAACGATGTTTTATATGATATTCGCGGCCCAGTTCTCGACCAAGCTGTGAAGATGGAGCAAAACGGCGAAAAGATAGTTAAGCTTAACATCGGAAACCCCGCTCCGTTCGGACTTTTGGCCCCGGAGCCGCTTATTCAAGAGATGGTTAATGGCCTTAAATATTCCGAAGGTTATACCGAATCTAAAGGCATTTTAAAAGCGAGAACCGCTATCGCGGACTACTACAAAAAACGTGGAGTTTTAAACGCTTCCCCCGACCTTGTGTATACTGGAAACGGCGTAAGCGAACTTATCCAACTTTCTATGCAAGCGCTTTTAAACGCAGGCGACGAGATTTTGGTTCCCTCCCCAAACTATCCGCTATGGACGGCGTCGATTACGCTAACGGGCGCAAAGGCGGTTCATTACGTATGCGACGAGCAAAGCGAATGGTTGCCCGACA
Source organism: uncultured Oscillospiraceae bacterium (assembly GCA_964369645.1). Classification (GTDB taxonomy): domain Bacteria; phylum Bacillota; class Clostridia; order Oscillospirales; family Ruminococcaceae; genus CAYJAY01. The sequence goes on from CAYJFO010000063.1 coordinate 10,239, forward strand.
TTTCGGACATAACGTCCAAGATAACCGACAAAACAAAAGGCATTGTTTTGATTAACCCGAACAACCCAACGGGCGCGGTTTACCCGAAACAGTTGCTTTTAGACATTGCAAAACTCGCCAAACAAAAAGAACTCATAGTTTTTTCAGACGAGATATATGACCGCCTGTTGATGGACGACAACGTCCACCATTCGATAGCCGCACTAGACAACGAGTTGTTTTGCGTTACGTTTGGCGGCCTTTCAAAGTCACACAACATCGCGGGGTTCAGAATAGGTTGGATGCTTCTTTCGGGTGAAACAAAACACGTTAAAGGATATATCGAAGGCATCAACATGCTTTCTTCTATGCGTCTTTGTTCAAACGCCCCGTCTCAACAACTTGTTCAACACGCCTTACAAGACTATGACAAACCAAACCCGTTAATGATTCCGGGCGGAAGAATTTACGAACAAAGAAACTTTATTCATAAAGCGTTGAACGATATCCCGGGAGTTTCTGCCGTTAAACCAAAAGCCGCGTTTTACATCTTCCCAAAACTTGATATCAAACGGTTTAACATAACAAACGACGAGAAATTCGTTTATGATTTTCTAAAACAAAAAAAGATACTTTTGGTACACGGCGGAGGGTTCCACCACAAACAACCTGACCATTTCAGAATTGTTTTTCTGCCTTGTCTTTCGGAGCTTGAGCAAGCTGCGACAGCCCTTGCGGAGTTTCTCGAAAACTATAAACAACAAGATTAAAGTTTTA
>CAYJFO010000064.1:0-10893 GCA_964369645.1 uncultured Oscillospiraceae bacterium
TTAAGTGAACGTTTCATGCGCCGCAGCCACTTTGCTCGTCTTTATGCCTCGAAATGTTTTATGAGGAGATTTATGGACTGTCTACGTTGTAACACTGAACTTTCGTCCATTGGTATACAAAAACTTCAACTTGGAGAAAGTGGTGTTTTTGTTGGCGTTTGGAGCAATATCTTTTCGGGTGCACTTGATGTCGAGATCTATATATGTGAAAAATGTGGTAAGATGGAGTTTTATTCTCCGTATATCCACGAGATTGAAGATAAAATCGAACAACAAAACTGCCCGTTTTGTGGAAAACCACATGAAATCGATGATGTAAAATGTCCGCATTGCAAAGAAAGATTGCAAAAACTTTAGTTTTAGAACTTTAGTGTTTAGAAAGGAAATTAAATATTAATGCAAAAAGCATTATACCGAAGCTTTAGGCCACGTAAGTTTTGCGAGGTTGTCGGACAAGACGACGTTGTTTTGGCACTTAAAAATCAAGTTGCGATGGGAAGAACCGGCCAAGCTTATATCTTTTCCGGCACAAGAGGCACAGGAAAAACAACTTTAGCAAAAATTCTTGCAAAAGCAGTTAACTGTCTCGACCAAAAAGACGGCGAACCTTGCGGAGTTTGTGATATATGTGTTGGTATAGACAACGGGTCTATACTCGACGTAAGCGAGATAGATGCCGCTTCTAACACAGGAGTAGACAGCATACGTGAACTTAAGGAAGAAACCGCATACATTCCAGTTGTCTGTAGATTTCGTGTTTATATAATCGACGAAACACATATGCTTTCGGCAAACGCTTGGGCGGCGCTCCTGAAAATTATCGAAGAACCTCCTGCCCACGTTATGTTTATCTTCGCAACAACCGATATACACAAAGTTCCGGCAACTATTCTTTCGCGTTGCCAACGCTATGACTTAAAAAGAATTACTATTGAGATTATTATCGAACGTCTTTTCGAGGTAGCGAAAAATGCCGATATAACGCTTGACGACGACGCGGCGGCGCTTATTGCTCGTCTTGCGGACGGTGCTTTAAGAGATGCGCTTTCGATACTTGACACAGCGGCGGCAGTAAACAAAAATGTTTCGCTTGCAGATGTCGAACGTCTTTCTGGAGTCACCGATAAAAAATATCTTTTTGAACTTGCGGAGATTATACGAAAAAAAGATACCAAGCTTTTGCTTGAAAAGATAAACGAACTTTATCAAAATTCCATCGAACCGTTGAGGCTTTGTTTTGAACTCATAAAGCACTACCGAAATATTTTGACCGCAAAGCTTTCGGGAAACAGCCTTCTTTTGGAATATTCAAAACAAGAGCAACAGAAATTTGTTGAGATTTCAAAAGAATATAAAACCGACGAGATATTTGCTATTTTGTCGTCGCTTGAAACTCTCGCTAATTCTTTAAGTTATGCTATGGACAAGCGGTTAACGCTTGAGTTGTCGCTTATTATGCTATGTGACACAAGAACGTTTATCGAGCCACAAAAAGCTGTTGAACCGGTTGTTGCGGTAGCTCAACCTTTGCAAAAAAACGCGCCGTCCCCTTCCCCGATAAAACAAGACGTTGTGCCGGTGATGGCAGAACCACAAACAACTCCTGTATCTTCAAGTTTTACGCAACAAGTATCTAAAGGAAAGCTTGAAAACTGGGACAAAGTTGTTGCAAACATACGAAACACATCCCCTATTCTTTGGGGATTTATGGTGGACAGTTCGGCATATTTAACCGAAACCCACATTTTAATCGATGCCGGCGAGATGTTTATGAAATATATGCGCGATACAAAGTCGGCTTCTGATATGCTTAAAAAAGCTATATTGGACGTTACTGGAATAAAAAAACCAATAGGACCTTACAACAAACCAATTGAACAAAAAAAATCGGTCGACGAACTCGAGATGTTTATAAACGACCTCGAAAAAACCGATGTTAAATTAAATATAATTGAAAAGGATTAGTTGATATGAAATCAAGATTACCGGCAGAATATACCTCAAAAGGCGCAAATAACATGATTAAACAAGCCCAACAGATGCAAACAAACATGGCCACGCTTCAAGACGAGCTTAAAACAAGAGAATACGAAGGCACTGCCGGCGGTTCTATGGTAAAGGTTAAAGTCAACGGCGAATACGAAATTTTGTCGGTCGAGATTAAACCCGAAGTCATTAACCCGGACGATGCAGAGATGCTTTGCGACCTTGTTGCAGCAGCGACAAACTCAGCAGTTACCGCCGCAAAGGAAGATAGCGAGAAAGAGATGTCAGCTATTACAGGCGGTCTTAATCTTGGCGGGTTGTTCTAAGTATGGACAGTTCAATCCCTATTCTAGAACGTCTTGTAGATAAGTTTGCGGCGCTTCCCGGTATCGGAAGAAAATCTGCTTCACGACTTGCGTATCACGTCATATCGATGCAAAAAGAAGACGCCGAAGAGTTCGCAAGTATAATAAAAACTGCCCACAGTTCTATCAAGCAATGCCCAACATGTCGCAACCTTACCGATGGCGAAAGTTGCAACATATGTTTGAGTAAAACTAGGGATGGTTCAATTATATGTGTTGTTGAAAGCCCAAGAGACGTGACCGCGCTTGAAAAAACCCATGAATACAAAGGGATATACCATGTGTTGCATGGGCTTATCTCCCCTCTTGACGGCGTAGGCCCCGAACAACTTTATATCAAAGATCTTGTCAAGCGTTCGGCGGGTGACGAGGTAAAAGAGGTTATTATGGCGACAAACCCGACGGTTGAAGGAGAAAGTACAGCTATTTATATCTCAAAGCTTATTAAACCGCTCGGTGTAAAAGTTACGCGTTTAGCTTACGGAATGCCGGTAGGCGGAAATCTTGAATATGCCGACGATGTAACTCTTTACCGAGCGTTAGAGGGTCGAAACGAAATTTAATTTAAAGGGACAACAGTTCAAATGAAACAAGCCGGAATTAAACAGATTGCAGACAACAGAAAAGCCCGTCACGACTATTTTGTCGTCGAGGGGCTTGAAGCCGGCATCGAACTTGTCGGCACCGAGGTTAAATCTATTCGTCAAGGTGGGATAAGTTTAAAGGAAGCTTGGTGTGAGATACGAAACGGCGAGATCTTTGTTAAACAAATGCACATAGCTCCGTATGAACAAGGGAACATATTTAATCGTGATCCTTTGCGCGAGAGAAAACTGCTTTTGCATAAAAAAGAGATTATGCGCCTTTTTGGCTTAGTTAAACAGCAAGGTTTAACCCTTATTCCCTTATCCGTCTATTTTAAAAATTCAAAAGTAAAAGTTAACGTTGGGGTTTGCAAGGGTAAGAAAAATTATGACAAGCGAATGGTTGAAGCCGCAAAATCCGCTAAGCGTGAGATGGATAGAGCAATTAAAGCGGCAAAAAATTAAAAATTAATGAATTATTAACAATTGTGTGTTATAATACTATTGTTCCAACATTTAATTGGCGGAGCAATTTATACGTGGGGCCGTAAAGGTTTCGACGGGGGCATGGAATCATGTCTAGCGGGCAGTGTTGGGGACACACTTTAAACGCCTTAAAAGAAATAGCTAACAATAATAGATTAGCAGTAGCGGCTTAGTGCCGCTCGTCACGTCTTCCGAGTACTGCGTAGGTTGAAGTGGCGTAAAATTTAGCAGTGAACGTGAGCCGCCCAAAGCTTTGAGGGTAGCCATGATTTATGAAGCTACCGAACTCGACGCCCGGTTATCGGCATAGTGTTTCGGGAAATTTAATTGGTAACCTGCGCCCGGAGAAGGAAATGTGGAAGCGCTTTCGGACAGGGGTTCAATTCCCCTCGGCTTCACCAAGTACCAAAAAAACCGCCTAAACAGGCGGTTTTTTATTTCTCTGCACGCTTTTTACATCTTTACGGCGCAGGGATTGCGTCAACCCCAAGTTCAAGCCATTAGCCACATATTATGTCAATGCATTTTTTTGTGTTTTACTGCTTAATATTCATGATTTGATTTATTAATAAATTAGTAACAAAAAATTTAAAATAAAACTGAACAAAAGTTGTTGAATTTTTATTATAATATATCAATAAGCAAACACAATATATTGTGTATTATTTTATTAAGGGAGATAGTATGAAACAAATATATAAGCTATTTTTGTCTGTCCTCTTTATATTTATGGTAACTTTATTATTTACTACAGAAAACCCTGTGTATGCTAACAATAGCGAGAAAACCCTAATAAAAGTTGCATATACCAAAAATTACGGGGTTTTAGACAATCCTGAGTCGCTTGACTATAAAGGTTTTGGATATGAAATACTTATTCGTTCCGAACACTACTCTAATTATAAATTTGAATTTATCGAATATGAATATTACGAAGCAATAGCTGCGCTTAAAGATGGAACGGTTGACTTAATGGGTGTTGTTTTTGAAAGTGATTTATATTCTGAAGATTTTTTGTATGTCCCAAAAGTTCTTGGAACAACACAGCTTATACTTGTTTCAAAAAATGACAACTACTATTATGACGACCCTGCTTCGATTGATGGAAAGGTTGTTGCAAGCTTTCATAACAACCCTTATGAACAGTATTTAAACGAGTATTGCGAGCAAAACGGTATATCGGTTAGTTATGTACGCGATGACATAGATAAGTTTATTGACCTTAAAGCCGATTTATATCTTACAACGACGATTGATTATAATGTTAAAGACGACAAGATGGTTATAAATCTCTATGTTTTTGACATGTACTTTATGACCACAAAAGAAAATGAGCAACTTTCAAACGCAATAGCAGACGCTATCGAACTTTCAGTTTCGGCGGACGGAACATTTTTAGAACAACTTCAAATTAAATACTATGGAAGTAAAAATATAATAAGGCGATATTTAACGCGACAAGAAGTCGAACTTTTAACCAGTAGACCACTCAGTTGCGGTTACATTGACCACCATCAACCCATTCAATTTACAAATGAAAACGGTGAAGCGGACGGTATAAGCTTCCAGATTATGGACATGCTTTCAAAACAATATGGTTTTGAAATCGACTTCGTCCCATATAACCATGATATGCCACTTCATTCACATGAACATTTTGACTTGCTAATCTCCGCTACGGGAGACTTTGAGCACGAAATGGAGTTTTATACAACCTCTGCCCCGTTTTGGGAACTTCCTATGATGTTGTTTGCTGATAACGATGTTATTGAAAACATAACCTCGGAAGACCACCACAGCAAACTTGGAATTATAAACTACATTACAATCGACAAAGATGATATTGAAAGCAGATATCCAAACAACACGGTTATATTTTACGATACATTTGATGAGGTTCTAGATGCTTTTATCAAAGGAGAGTTAGACGGTTTTTTTGCAACCGACATAGGCATTGAATATGCCCAAACGCTTCTTGGGACAGAAAACTATGCAATAAGCAGTTCAAATCTTGCTTTGCCGTTAAGACTGTTCATTTCAAGGGATATCGAAAACTTAACCGAATATCTTGGCGCTTTCAACGTAATGTTTGAACATCTAGATCAAAACAAAATCGACCAAATTATCTCAACCCAGATAGTTGGTTTCCTTCCGGAGTATTCCGCGGCTACTTTTGTAAAAGAAAATCTAGATATCTTTATTCTAGCTTTAATTGGCGTAATGTTAATTGTTCTATATACTGTTATTTATGTGGAAAACAAAAAGAAAAAAGCTATTTTAAAAATATTAAATCACGATAGTCTAACAAATCTCATATCACAATATAATTTCAATCAACAAGTTAAAGATATTCTAAAAACCGCAGAACCCGGCGAATATGAAGTCATATCCCTTGATATTGACAGTTTCCACACAATTAATTCTGTGTATAGTCAAGAAAAAGGAAACCAGGTTTTAGCTTCTATTGCCGATGTGCTTTTAAAGCAATTTAAAGGGTCAAACGCTTTTATATCAAGAATTATAGCGGATCAGTTTATAGTGTTCCATAAAGTCAACGACGGATTGTCAATAAAAAAGATCTGTGAACAAGATATAACTTCCGCGCTTAAAATGATTATGGGTGAAAAATACAACATAAGCATGTCAATAGGTATCTGTGTTGTCGAAGACCCCACACAAAGAATTGATAAGATTGTTGACTGTGCCGTTTCGGCTCGTTTAAAAGGTAAGCGCAAATACAGTTTTACATATAATATGTATAACGATGCATTAAAAAAAGAAAATGAATTAAAGACCGACATAGTTTATCGCATGAAAGATGCTTTAATTGATGGTCAGTTTAAAGTTGTCTATCAACCCAAGATAAACCTTAATTCTCTAAAGATAGGCGGTGCAGAAGCGTTGGTTCGTTGGCACACCGACAGCGATCTTGGAATAATTCCGCCAAATGTGTTTATTAGTATCTTTGAATCTAACGGATTTATAGTTGATCTTGATATCTGCATCTTTGAGCAGGTTTGCAGATTTATTGCGGAAAATGAAAAAAATCTTACTATACCTTTAATTTCGATTAACGTCTCAAATATAACCTTGTTTGATGATAAGTTTCCGTTTGTATATCTTGAGATTTTATCTAAATATAATCTATCTCCAAACAAAGTGGAAATCGAGATAACCGAAAGCGCCATAGGAATAGAACAAAGCATACTAATAGAGAAATTAGAGGAGATAAGAAACAAGGGTTTGTTTATCTCGATAGACGATTTTGGTTCGGGAGAGTCTTCACTTAACCGATTAAGCTCTATTCCAGCACATACCCTTAAACTTGATAAGGCGTTCTTAGATTACAATATAGCGGACGATAAGGGCGCAATAGTCGTAGAAAATGTTATTAAACTTGCAAAACAACTTGACATGAACGTAGTTTGTGAGGGTGTTGAAACTAAAGAACAATCTGTTTGGCTAAAAAGTCTTAACTGTGACCTTGCGCAAGGCTATTATTTTGCAAGGCCTATGAGTCAACAAGATTTTACAGATCTTTTAAATCAAGATAAACAATACGAAATATAATTTAAGCAAAAAAATATGGGGTTAAACCTTGGTAGGTTCTCCCCTATTTTTTTATTAGAAAAATTGTTTGTTAATTATTGTTTTTTAGTTTAAAACGGTCGAGCCGAAATCTTCTGAGTATGCATCACAATAAACCGACACCGCGTTAAAGCTTTCGCTACTCTCAACATTAATAATAATCGATTGGTTTTCGTGTTTACCTTCTAATTTGTCCGTTACAAGTTTAATTTTTTGAAACACTCCCCCATCCGTTTTGTTTCCAATAGCGATATAAACATCGGGTGCTCTTCCGTTATAGTTGAAGTTAACAAGTTCAATCCTGTTGTCGTCGTACAGGTTTACAGTTGCTGAAACGTTGTACTCTCCGTCAACAATCTGTCCGCTTTTGATTATCTTTTGCTCCGGTTCAACTATAGCTTGTACCACATCGTCATTTTGTTGAACAGTTGGTTGCTCCGGTACTGATTGAGTTGCAACTTGTGGCTGTTCAACTTGTTGTGTTTTGCCGCTAAACTCTTGCTCCGTTGTTGGTTTATAGCACGATACCAATATTATTGATAAGCTAATCAAAAAAAGGTATGTGACAATTTTTTTTAAATAACTGAAATCTTTTTTCATAATATAATATTCCTCTCGATAAAATTTATGTTTTAATAATACCACATTACTTTTACAAAAAAAGATTAAATAGGATTAATTTACTCAAATTTTACAAAATTGAAATAATTTGTTATGATTTAGTTGTGCTACAATAATGTTTTCTATATATTTTTATCGAATAAAAATAATAATTTATAAATTGATACTTTCGGAAATACTAAATCAACTCGAACTCATTGGTTGTTTTGCCCTGTTAGTGTAAAATAAGCATAGTATTTCTTAATATTTAAGTTTTAAATAATAAAAGCAAATTTATAAAACTATATTCAAGAAAGCGTGGTAATAATAATGCAAAAAAATATAACCGAAAGTGACGCGAAAAAAATTGACGAGTATATTTTGGATTTGTCCGATGTAAGAAAACAACGCATTTCACAACTGGTCAAATATATAAGAGATAATTATAAACAACTTGAACAAACGATTGATTTTGCCCCTAAAACTAAATTCCCGACCTTTAAAGTTAATGATGTTTACGTAGCAATTGGCAACATGAAAAACTATATTTCGGTTCACTTCGGTAGATATCAAGCGGCGGATATTGTAGCGGATGCCGACATTCGGATAAAAAAGCGAGTCGGTTGCGTAAATATTCCCGATAGCATCGAATTCCCTTTTAATGAATTAAAAAAAGCAATTGATTTTTGTTTTAAGCAGTAATGTAAATATATAAGGAGTGTGATTTTTTTGCAAAACAAGTTATCACCCGGAGAGCTACACGATATAAACGGACAACTAAACGAAGCCGGATACTCTACCGAGCTTATCAAAAGCTACGATCGAAGTCGTATAAAAGCACCTTTTTTTAAGATAAAAGAATGGGATTATTATCTTGTTTCGGACGGAATAACCGCAACTGCGCTAACGATTGCAGACAACTCGTATATGTCTTTGGTAAGTGCGAGTTTTCTTGATTTTCGTAAACCGCAATATAAAACAACGAGCGTAATGAAATTTCTAACATTTGGAAAACTATTTTTACCTAGTTCAAGCGACGATGGGGACGTTATTTTTCAAAACAGTCGTGTCTACATGAGTTTTAAAAATAATAAAGGACGCAGAACACTTGAATGTGAGTTTAAGGATTTTAATAAAAACGGAGAAACTTTTAGCGCAACGCTTGATATTGAAAGAAAAAAGCAAGACAGCATGGTTATTGCTTTGCCCTTTAAAGACGTTCCAGCCGCATTTTACTATAACCAGAAGATAAATTGTATGCGAGCTAGCGGAATTGTAAAACTCGGTGCAAGCAAATATTTTTATGACCAAGGCGAAACGCTTGCAACGCTTGATTGGGGACGTGGTGTTTGGACGTATGAAAACACTTGGTACTGGGCGAGCCTTTCGACATATCTAAACGGAAAGACTTTTGGGTTAAATCTAGGATATGGTTTTGGCGATAATTCGGCGGCTACTGAAAACATGATATTCTATGACGGAGTTGCGCATAAAATTGAGCATGTAACTTTTCATATACCAACTAAACAAGTAAATACAAAACAAACTATCATCGATGATTATATGAAACCTTGGATCTTCACAAGCAGCGACGGACGATTGGGTCTTGAGTTTCATCCAATAATTGATAGATGTGACAACACAAATCTGTTATTGCTTTCAAGTAGTCAACATCAAGTTTTTGGATATTTTAAAGGGTTTGCTTTTTTAGATGACGGAACAAAACTCGAGTTCCAAGATAAACTGGGTTTTGCCGAAAAAGTACATAATAAATGGTAGCCAATCAAAATAGAAATAAATAAAACTAAAGATAACAAAAAACGAGTGTACACAAAAATTGTGTCTACTCGTTTTTTAACTTATATGATAATTTTTAGTTGTCTATTGTTAATGTTATAAAATTCTACTGGTTAAGCAAACCTATTATAGTCCCTCTTTGCTTTGCATAATGAGATATGCGTTTACAAAGCCTTCGAGATCTCCGTCCATTACCGCGTTTACGTTGCCCTGTTCGTATCCAGAGCGGTGGTCTTTAACTAAAGTATACGGCATAAAAACATAGCTTCGTATCTGTGAGCCCCATCCAATGTCTTTTTGCTCGCCTTTTATATCTTCTATTCTCTCGAGATGTGCTTGTTCTTTAATCTTAATAAGTTTAGAGATTAACATCTTCATGGCGTTGTCTTTGTTTTGGAACTGGCTACGTTCGGTTTGACATGAAACTACTATCCCTGTCGGTATGTGTGTAAGCCGTACGGCGGAGCTAGTTTTGTTAACATGTTGCCCGCCCGCGCCGGACGACCTAAATACATCCATCTTTATATCGTCATCACGTATCTCGACTTTTGCGTCGTCTCCTATTTCGGGCATAACTTCGGCAGAGGCAAACGACGTGTGACGTCTTCCGGAGCTGTCAAAAGGAGAAACTCTAACTAAACGATGGACACCATGTTCTGATTTAAGATATCCATACGCGTTAACTCCCTCAATTAATATCGAAACGCTTTTAATTCCGGCTTCATCTCCGTCGAGATAATCAAGAGTTTTAACTTTAAAACCCATATTAGACGCAAATCGGGTGTACATTCTGTACAGCATCTCGACCCAGTCTTGTGCTTCTGTTCCGCCTGCTCCCGCATGTAGAGTTAAGATTGCATTTTTCGCATCATACTCCCCTTTTAATAGAGTTGCAAGACGTTGTTTTTCGACATTAGTTTCAAGTTTTTTTATCTCGACTTCAATTTCTTCAACCATCGTTTCGTCGTCCATCTCAACCGCAAGTTCGATTAAAGTCTCGGTATCTTCGCAAAGAGATTTAAGTTTTAATAGTTCTTCGAGCTTGTTTTTCATAGAGCTTTGTTTTGAAAGCAGTTCTCGTGAACTTTCGGGATTGTCCCAAAAACCAACCGCCGCCGAAACTTCGTCTATCTCGGCGATGCTTTTCTCAAGCCCCTCGATATCAGAAGCTTTAAAGATTGTGTCTATCTCTTGTTTTGCAATTGAAATTTTCCCAATATATTCATCAACCAGTATCATTTTAATAATCCTTTTCTGTTTCTATATGTTGTTAAATATTATAAATAATCCTCACCTACGGTGATGATTTAGGAAATACTCCTTGTCTCACGTTGCTCGACATTTTGCACTGTCCGTGCAAAAACGTAGTATTTCTTGTATTTCAAGCTACATCTAATATAAATAATCCGTAGGATTATTTTCAAGAGCTCCGCCGCAAGGCGGAGATTATATAAATAAATCCGTAGTGTAAAACTTTTTAGAAATTT
>CAYJFO010000065.1:0-10886 GCA_964369645.1 uncultured Oscillospiraceae bacterium
TTTGCTTTCTTGTTTGCTTTCTTTCTTGCTTTCTTCTTTTGCTTCGCCGTGTGAACTACAACTTCCACAATCACACTCAAAGTCGAACTCTAAAGTTTCGCTACAGTTCGGGCAAAGAATGTCACCTTCTAAAAGCGTATCCTCATCTATACAGATGCTCTCGCTACATTTCGGACAAACAACATCGTAAAATGTTTCGTCGATATCGTCATCATAATCGTAGTCATCGTCATCACCAAAGCTTACTTCGTCCAAAAACTCAAGCTCGTCTTCGATAGAATCAAGGCTGTCACAAACCGCGTCGTAGCCTTCATAAAGGTTGTCTATTTCATCGTTTATGTCTTCAATCGAAGACGCAAGCGACAACAAAACTTCCATCATTGTGTCAACAACTTTTTGTTCTTTTTTCCCAAATTTCAAATCAGAACCTTCCAATAGCCCTTCGAGATACGAAACTTTTTCTTTTATTTTCATAAACTTTTTACCAATCCTTCCATACTTTGCTTTTGTTTATTTTCCGAACATCTCATGCAAAACTGTCGATCTACACTCTTTCGATGTATTCCCCTGTACGAGTGTCAATTTTGATCTTGTCTCCGATGTTAAGGAAAAGCGGAACCCTTACTTCTGCTCCCGTTTCGACGGTTGCCGGTTTAAGGGTGTTGGTTGCTGTGTTTCCTTTGAAGCCGGGGTCGGTTTGAATAACTTCAAGTTGAACAAAGTTCGGGGGTTCAATTCCAAACACCTTTCCTTTGTACGAAAGTATTTTTATGTCTTCGTCTTCTTTAACAAACTTAAAGCTATCGGGAAGATCTGATTCGGAAATAGGGATTTGTTCGTATGTTTCGTTTTCCATGAAATAATAAAGCCCGCTGTCGTTGTATGAATATTTACATTCCCTACGGTCGATAAACGCACTTTCAAACTTATCGGTTGGGTTAAACGAACGATCTACAACCGCTCCCGAGATTACGTTTCTTATCTTTGTTCTTACAAAAGCCGCGCCTTTGCCGGGTTTAACATGTTGAAACTCTATGATTTGAAATACATTTCCTTCGTCCTCAAATGTTACACCATTTCTAAAATCGCCTGCTGATACCATTTATATTTCTCCTTAAAATAATTGTCCTAGATATTCTATCATAAAACTATTATGATTTTCAACTATATAGCATAATAATTAACTTTTATTTATGTTTCTATAAAACTGTTAATTTCTCACTTGATGTCGTGAAAACCGAAAACCCCTTGTTTGTAACCATGCCTATATCCTCGACACGAACCCCAAAGTTTCCTTCTAAATAGATACCTGGTTCTACCGTCATAACCGTTCCAACCCTCAAGACTTGGTCTGAAACATGTGAAAATGTCGGAGTTTCATGGATTTCAAGCCCCACCGAATGCCCAAGACCATGGCCGAATTTGTCTTTATACACGCCGCTGTCTATAAACTTCCTTGCAACCGCGTCAATATCGCTACATTTCTCGCCCGGTTTTATATTGGCTATCGCCATGTTTTTTGCCATTACAACTGTGTTATATACTGTTTCCTGTTCCTTTGTTGCTTCCCCGATAAAAAGCGTTCTTGTCATGTCAGAACGATATCCGTTTACTGTCGCGCCAAAATCTATCAAGATAATATCTTTTTTTGAAAGCTTGTTTTCGCTTGGTCTTCCGTGTGGCAACGAGGTTCTTTGTCCAAACAATACGATAGTTTCAAACGACGCTTTCGAACTTCCGTTTAGCCTCATTATATATTCAAGCCGTGCTGCTATCTCGTTCTCTGTTACTCCCGATTTTATATGTTCCAAAAGTTCCAAAAAAGATCTATCCGCAATGTTTTGCGCTTTTTTGATATCGTTTAATTCTTGTTCCGTTTTAATCATTCTTTGCTCTTTTATATTGATTGAAACTTCTTTTTCAGCAATAAACTTAACATCTTTTAAACTCTCTTCAAATCTTTTCAAAACAGAGAAATTTATATCATATTCCAGATAAACTTGTTTAATCGAATTGTTTGAGAGTATTTCTTTTGCGTCGGCGTGAAAATTAGAAGACAGGATTACCTGTGCAAAATCGATAACTTTTTTTGCCGCTTCAAAATACCTTGAGTCAACCAAAACATAGCTATTTTTTTTTGTTATAACTATTAATCCGGCGGAGGAAGTAAACCCGGTTAGATACCTTCGATTAAAATTATCTGTTATAAATATAGCTTGATCGTTTTCTATGAGTTCACAAAGTTTTTTTATTTTTTCGTTCATTATAATATTCATTCCTCACAGCAAACTGTAGTAATAATTTCTCATAAACGCCGCGTCCTCCGCTTGTGTTCCGTCCGATTCACATATTACAAACGGCGTCAATCTTCGTTCGGCAACAAGTTCTATAAACTGTTCGGGGGACGGCCCAAAAGCTTGGTCGTCAAACGTTAGATGTCTTTTTTCTCCACCGGCGGTATACTCTATTTTGCTAAAATGTACATGCATGTTTTTAAGGCGCTCGAACCCTAGCTTATTCTCAATTATGTTAAATATATCTTTATAATCGTCTTTTGTTTTTATTCCGCCAAGAGTTCTAGCGTTAAGATGTCCAAAGTCTATACACGGCATTAATCTTTCGTCCACCTTGCAAAGTTCCAAAACCTCCTCAAGCGTTCCGAGTTGATTAATCTTCCCCATAGTTTCTGGACACACAACAACATCGGAAAAACCGTTTTCGTCAAGTTGCGTCAAGCAGTATTTCAAAGTTTCGGTTGCATATTCCAACGCCTTTTCCCTTGTAAGTTTTCCGCAAGAACCAGAATGGACAATAATTCTTTTGCTACCCATAGCCGAGATTGCTGCGGCGCTTTCAAGAAAATATCTTGCACTTCCCGTCCTCTTTTCTTGTTCAACGCTCGAAAGAGAAATAAAATACGGGGCGTGTAAACTTAATGTAATATTTCCTTGTTTGCAAGCCACGCCGAACTTTTCGGCGGACTCTTTAGATATCTTTACCCCTCTTCCACATTGATATTCAAACGCATCAAGCGAAAAACTTGAAAGATATTTCGGAACATCGAGATTAGATTTATACTTTTCGCTAAAACTAATCGAGTTTCCGGCAGGACCGAAAATAGCATATTTATTGTTCATCTAGCGCCTCCATAGTCAATGTTTTATATTCATGAAAAAAGGTTTACATTATTTCTTCAAGCGGACAAGGTTTTGCAAATAAATATCCTTGTGAATAATCTACTTCGCGCGAAGATATAACATATTGTAAATTTTTATTTTCAACAAACTCTGCGATTGTTTTCGCCTCAATTCTGTCGGCAAAATACTTTATCGTGTCCAAAACTATCACACTTTTTTCGTTCGACATAAGGTTTCCTATTATTCCGCCGTCGATCTTGATGTAGTCCGGGTCGAGTTTAATGATTGTCGCAAGCGTCGAATATCCCGAGCCAAAATCGTCAATCGCAAGTTTTGCCCCTAGCTTTTTAATCTTTTTTGTAAACTCTAAAAGAATATCAAGTTCTTTATAATTTTCCGACTCCACAAGTTCAACAACAACATTTTCTGGTTTTTTATGATTTTTAATCTTTCTTATAAACCACGTTCTAAAGGAATACGACTGTATATCATAAAGGGAGACGTTAACTGAAAAAGCCTTGTCGCTATACTTAAAATCCTCAAAAACCTGTTCGATAAGTAGCCGGCTTATGTTGCCATAATATTTATATCGTTTTGCAATGTCCATGAACACAAACGGAGTATAGACCGTTCCGTCTTCTTCCACAATCCTCATTAACGCTTCATATCTGTCAATCGTGTTCGTATTGTTATTATGAATACCTTGATAGTATGGAACAACGAGATTGTTTTTAATCGCCCTACTGATAAGTTCAATTACGCGAACTTCTTCGTCCAAATAATTTGAGCTGTCTATATTTTTATCAACAACAAAAAAATTGTCCTGAGTGTTTTTATAGTTAATCATGGCGTTAAGCCCGACTTCGATTAAATCTTTGTGTTCCAACACAACAGCAAACCGTAAAACCCCCGAGATACCTGCTTTTTGTGAAGTTGAAAACGCAAACTTTTCATATAGATTTTGACACAGATCTATAAACTGGTCATTCGATACATTGTTGTCTACCGTCACTATAAACGTTTTATAGTTCAACGCATATACGTATACATCACACCCTACAGAATGTTTGTATTTTTTTACTTTTTGATTAACAATTTCGAGTATATCACGGCTTCCCGCGTAGTACATCTCTTGTCCGGCAAACGCAATATTTGTGTCTGCTGTTTGATTTTCAACAAGACAAATTTTATTAAAACCGAGTTTTCCCCTGTCTTGTTCAAATTGATAGAAATTAGGTAGATTAAAATTATAATCGAACTTTTCGCTTTTTTTGTAAGGTTTGAGCGAATTAATCTTTTCAACCAGTCTTGAACTTTCACTTTTAAGATATTCAATCTCTTTTTCTTTTGCCTTGTGCAAAATCCCTATATCGGTTTCTATAAGCTCTATATCTTCCAAAGCCTTTATGTCTGGGATAATATAGCTATCGTGTTCTGCTATTCCAACAAGTACATTTGCACCGTTGTGCATATAATTTAAACCATGACGATTTGAAATTTCTCCCGATAGATACATTCCGCAAACATTATATTTAGCAAAGGGTTTAATCTCCCACTTTGCACAGTTATTAATATAAATTTTTCTAAAAAAACATGCGTACGAAAACAGGTATTCAACCGAAGCTTCAATAATCTCTCCGCACGTTTCATAGCATTCTTGAATTGTTTTCCTAGGGTTTAAGTACCCTATCCTAAATTTAGTATTGTTCGCAGTAGTAGATGAATGGAAAAAGTTTAGTTCTTGTTTTTCCGAATTATGCTTTACAAACCTTCCAACCAACCCCTCATTGTCAAGAATCAGTGGAAAGTTTATCATAAAATCATCATTAGCAATCTTGTTCCAATCAAAAAAATTCTTTTTTTGATTATTACTTATTCCTAAAAAATTATAAAGCCAACCTAAAGAATTTTGATTTTCAATCTCTTTGATTGAAATATCTTCAACCTTCGACATTTCAAACTCTTGACTTATTATATCCATCGACGTCGAGACTTTAACAAAATTCTTGATCTCTCGATTTATCGTACAAAAAGCAATCATGCCTTTTTCTACGATACCTTGTTCGGTAAATACAAAGGCCTTAGACCCCTCGCCTTCAATTTCGCCCGCAAGTCCTCCAACTAATTTTATACTCTTATCAAATTTGTTTGTTTCTTCTATAAAACTGCTTGCTTCCGGATAAAGGTCGGAAACAAGTAAATGTACCAAAAGATTTTCATCATCGATGTAATCTTTAAAGCAATTGTGAAGGTCTTTTGCGACTTCACTTGGTCTCTTATTTTCCCAATATAACGATTCGATTTTAATCGTAGATTTGTCATATACGTCTACGAGTACAAGCGTTTCGTTGTCATACTGTTCGCCGTTGACAACAACCGCAACCGCCGAAGAAGCCCCAACAATTTTTGCATTAGGCAAAATCTCTTTTATGTCGTTTGCCGTTTTAATCGCGGTTTCAGTGTCCATGTTTGCTGTAAAAATCTTAACGAAACACTCTTTGTTTTTGCCTATTTTATTCCTTTCTAAAAGATGTTGAAAATTTTTGATATCGCTATAAATCTCTGCTATTCTGAACATTTTTCTCTCCTGCAATAAGTTGAATTTTTACAACCCTTGCAACCGGCTGACTGTCCAAAAAATTGGGTTAAGTCCCTTGGCTTTGCGTCGCTATTTTTCAATAGTTTTGCCAAAATAGGTGCTGTTTTAGTTATATAAATCGAACGTTTTTTGCAAAACGCATGATAAATATCAAATAGATTTTATTATTTTGATTAAAATATTTTTCTAATCAAAAAGCAAAAACGACGAGAGGATTTTTGCCGAATACGCCAAACTGTTTATCTCTTTTTCGTTCCAAACTCTGTATCTTGTACAGTCGTCAAGCCCCAAGAAGAGTTTAACATACCCTTTTGATTTAATCTGGATGTGAAGGAACGATTTTATATCTTGTTCCGCCATAAGTTCATATGCACCCTCGGCTTTCAACGTTCTTAAATCGTTGCAATACAAAACCCCTTCATCATTTGAATCTCTGAAAAAGTCCTCTAAAATCTCTTTTGTTAACCCTTGAAGATTGTCTATCTCGGCACGTATTCCATCTTTGCACCATTCATATGTGTTGTCATACGTTTTTCCGTCGTCCTTAGATTCAAATATATAACATCTATCGACGTTCAAGGTTTTCCCAATGACTTTCATAGTTGCATCGATAGCGTTGTTAATGTTCTTTGACTCATACAAAAGGTTGAATATACTTGAAATTAGGTCTGTGTCAAAATATGAACTAACCATTCTGTTAGCGTTGTCAAGCGCTGTTCGGTTTTTCATTGTACCGTCCAAGAAATCTTTGCTATACAAAGTATAACAATCTTTTCCGCGCATCTTTGATTGATAGAGTGCTTTATCCGCGGATTTATAAAGATCCTCAAACGTTGTTCCGTCGTCCGGAAATCTTGCCACGCCGATACTTCCCGAAACTTTATAGTCCTCGTCTTCTCCTGAGTAGGTGTTTTGAAACGCTTCGGCTATCAATCTCGCTTTTTGTTCGATTATCTTTTGGTTTGATATACTTTCCGCAAAAACAATAAACTCGTCTCCGCCAACACGACCGATAATATCGCGTGATCTAAACTGTTCTTTAAGTTTTATTGCGATATCGCGCAAAACCAAGTCCCCAAAATGGTGTCCGAGGTTGTCGTTTATAGCTTTAAAGTTATCTATATCGATTATATATAACACATGATGGCGTGTGCTGTTTTCTTTTATGCTTCGTGCAATTGCGTTTTCCGCGGAAACTTTGTTGTAACAGTTTGTCAAAAGGTCAAGTTTCGCTTGCATTTCAAGTTCGCGTTGTTCGTGGATATCAACTATCTTTCCGATTACAAAAATCGGCTTACCTTTATTATTAAACTTTACGTTGTAAACAATCCTGTGATAACGCGGTTCGCTTCCGTCGAAAGTCAACCTAATATCATATTTTTTAAACACGCCGTTTAACATGTTTTGATATATTTCCATAAAGATATCTTTATCTTCTTCAAACACAATTCCTGCTTTTAACGTCGCAGACGGGAAAAGGGTTTTTTCATCATCAAATCCAATGACTTCTTTTCCTTTTCCGAAATACCTTATCATCGAAGTTCTTATATCAAGTGCAAAGAAAAGCTCTTCCGTTAACTGTGACATAACCCGAAACAACGTCTTGTCCGAAATTTGATCTAGGAAATAGTTTTCGATGTTGGTTGCATAATCGCCGCCGGCAAGTTCAGAACGCAAGTCACGCGTGAACCCCGCCACCATATGTTCTCCGTTTGAGCCCTCAATTCTCGAAAGAGAAATTTCGCTTGGGATTTCTTCACCCAACAAGTTGCGATGCAACCACAAAAACTGAACATAACCCTCTTTAAACGCCCTGTTGACATATTTTAACGCAAGTTCGGTGCTTAGCTCTCCATTTGGTTGGTATTCGGGAGAAAGCTTAAAGAAATTATCTAGATACTCTTGCTCGTCCTTAAGCCCGAAAAGACGCGCGGATTTTTTGTTACACATCACATTCTCTTTTTTGTCGTTCCAAAGGTTTAAGCAAAGCGGGCTGTCGTCTAAAATGGCTTTCATAATAGAGCTTAAACTGCGCTCTTTTTTCACATTTTCGAAAAATAAATTTAAATCATGTATATAAACATAAACGTATTTTCCACCCAACTTATCGTCAAAATTAGTTTTAAGCATCTTAATTTTAATCGGTATCTGTTCGCCGTTTATATTTCGTATAAACCAGTCAAAAGTATAGTTTCCATCTTGATATGCTTTATCAACGCAATTAGCAAAGGTTAAACCGTCAACCTTGTCTTGAGGGTTTCCGAAAATATAATTTTTGAAATCTTTTCGATACTGTTCAACGCTCTTACAACCAACCGCACTGTATGCGCTTTTGTTACACACAACAAACTCTGCCTTGCTGTCAAGCAAGATCAACGAAGTTGGAGTTGCATTTATCGACATCATAAAAAAATCTATGAACTTCGGGATTTTGTTGTCAGACAGGATATCTTCCCAAGTATAGTTGTTATAGTTAATATTTTTGTTTCCGTCCATAACGTTTCTCCTTAAAACTAAAAATCTATTTGTATTTGTTTTGATATATTTGACATAATAAGGCATTATACTCTAATTTAGAATTATACCATTAATATGTTGATAATTCAAACAAAATCTTGTTTAAACAAGAATAAACAGCTAAATTCAACAATGATTATCTGTTGACTTCAAAAATGCAATATGATATACTCGTTCAAGTCGCCGACCGAACGGTCGGTCAGTATAGTTTAGGAGCAAATAAATGATACCAAGTTACAGTGCAAAAAGGCCCTATACCGTGTTTGTCGCAGTTGTTTTAATTATAGTTCTAGGGGTTATCTCGTTTTTCGGCATGACAACAGATCTTTTGCCTACGTTTGAACTCCCCTATATTTTGGTAATAACCACATATCCCGGCGCTTCCCCCGAAAAAGTTGAACTTGAAGTCACCGCCCCTCTTGAGGCAGCGCTTGGAACGGCGGGAGGTCTTAACAACATGACCTCGACATCGAGCGAAAACATGAGCATGATAACGCTTGAATTTGTCCAAGAGACAAACATGGACAGCGCGACAATCGAGGTTTCAAACAGCATAGATCTTGTCAAAGGTTCTCTTCCCGAAACTGTGTCTGCGCCGATGTTCTTGCAGATGAGCGCCGACATGCTCCCGATTATGGTCGCAAGCGTCGACATGGGGCTTGACACAGAAACCGCCGACGTTGTGGAATATGTCGAAGGAACTGTCATTCCGGCGTTTGAAAGGATAAGCGGAGTCGCTTCTGTAACCGCGTCAGGACTTGTCGAGCCAAAACTTAAAGTAGAACTAGACGACGACAAAATAGCGCTTTTAAACAAGCAGTTTATTGAAGATATCGAAAGCTCGCTAGACGAAGCGTATGACGAACTCACAAGCACAAAGTACGACCTTGAAGAAGCACAAGAGGAACTAAGTGGCGGCGCCGGTTCTCCCCAAGACGAACTAGCAAAAGCGAACGCAGGACTAACAAGCGCAATCTCAACCCTTAACGCAATGCTTGCGGAAAAGCAAACGCTCGAAATAGACAAGGCGGCGTTTGAGGGCGAGAAAGTAGGCATGGAAGGTATTGTTGCATTTACCCCTGTTTATAATTCTGTTGTTAGCGGGTTTCTTTCCAATCCCCTTCTTCCACTAGCAACAGGTCATGGATACACTTCTTTTACACAAATGTCAAATGCAGAATTTGATATTATTCAGCCAATGTGGGCGCAAACGTTAAATACACCCAGTAATCCGGCAGATCTTAATTCAGACACCTTGCTTACATTGCTAAGCCAATTCGGCGATCCATTAACATATAACGGCATCGTCGCAATTGAAGCTTTAATGGCTTTTGCCCCCATAAGAATAACTGAAATAGAGGTTGAACTCCGCAACATCGACACACGTTTAATGGTGATTTCGGCTATGGAACCCGAGCTTACAAGCGGCCTAAACGAGGCGCAAAGCGGATTTGAACAGGTTGTTTCTGGTCAAATGGAGCTAACTATTGGCATGGCAGACGCTCAAACCCAAATCCTACTAGGCCTTAACAGTATCGAACAGGTACTTGACGATTTTGACGCAACAAGAGACAGCACGCTAGAGCAAGCCGACCTTACTAACATCATAACGGAAGACATGATAAACGGAATATTGACCGCAAACAACTTCAGTATGCCGGCGGGTTACATCGAAGACGACACGGGGGAATACCTCGTCAAGGTCGGAGACGTGTACGACAACATAGACGAGATAGAAAACACCCTTTTAATGTCACTTGACGCGACGGGTGATATTTTCATAGGCGACGTTGCAAGCGTTTCTCTTGAGAACATCTCGGACGGAAGTTACGCCAAAGTAAACGGAGCGCCCGGCATTATACTCCAGTTCCAAAAACAAAGCACCGTTTCAACAACCGCCGTAACCGACGAGATAGAAGATGTTATCGAAACGTTGGAACAAAACGGCGATGGTGTTCGTGTCGTACCACTCATGAACCAAGGCGACTATATCGACATGATTGTAAACAGCGTTATACAAAACCTTTTGTACGGCGGATTGCTCGCGATATTTGTTTTGCTTTTCTTTTTACGCAACATAAAACCCACAATTATAATTGCGTTTTCAATTCCTATTAGTTTGATGTTTTCAATTACTTTAATGTATTTCACCGATGTTACCCTTAACATTATCTCTCTTTCGGGGCTTGCTCTGGGCGTTGGGATGTTGGTGGACAACAGCATAGTTGTTATCGAAAACATCTACCGCATGAGACACACCGGAGTTCCGGCGAAAACCGCCGCCGTTGAGGGCGCAAAACAGGTTATGGGCGCTATAACCGCCTCGACGCTAACAACTATCTGCGTTTTCTTGCCGATAGTGTTCACCGATGGCATCTCTCGCCAACTTTTCACCGACATGGGTCTAACCATTGCATATAGCCTTGTGACAAGTCTTGTTGTTGCGCTCACCCTTGTTCCGGCTATGAGCAGCCTTATGCTTGAAAATGTTGGTGAACTTAATAAAAAAACAATGTTCGATAATCTCATAGAGGTATATGCAAAAAGCCTTGATTGGTCGCTTAAACATAAATCTGTCGTTTTAATTTTGGTGCTTTCGCTTTTAGCGGTTGCTGTAATCGGCACAACTGTTA
>CAYJFO010000066.1:0-10707 GCA_964369645.1 uncultured Oscillospiraceae bacterium
TCGGTTGTAAACGCCCTCGCAACGGTTCACTCTCGCTTTGGGCTTTTGCGGGTTTTGTCCTCTTTTTAAGCAACTACTATAACAACGTTATTTTTGATTGTCGCAAACTTCGCTTAGTTTGCGACGACTTTTTGTTTGCAAAGTTATAAAAGTCATCGCGCCACCGCTCCGTTGCTCCTCGTTTTCCGAAAAAGCCGTCGCTTTGCTTTGGGCTTTTGCGGGTTGCACTTTTTTAAAAATGTTTCCAAACCAACACTTACATCAAAAAAACATTCCCCGATATAAACCGAGGAATGTTTTTTGTTTTATATAACTAATTAATCTTCGTCAAAAACAATTGCAACTTTTCCGCAATCGCCCTTTGCCATCAAAGCATATGCTTCTTCGGCTTTTTCAAGCGGGAATTTATGTGTAACCAACGTGTCAGGATGTATTCCCCAACGTTCGAGTTTTTCAACAATGTCTTCCATTTTCCAAAGGCTTGTAACCCACGAACCATAGATTGTTTTTTGTCCGTGTATAATATCGGGGCTTGGGTTAAATGTGCATGTTCCGCCCTCTCCAACAAACGCTATTTTGCCCCAAGCACGTGTTGCGCGAAGCGCAAGTTGACGGCCTGCGTCGTTTGCGGAGCAATCAATCGCTTTTTCAACACCTTTTCCGCCCGTAACTTCAAGGATTTTATCTAAAGCATCTTCGCCCGGAGTAAAGATATGGTCGGCAAGACCTAGTTCATTTGCAAGCTTAATTCTTTCGGGATTCATCTCGATGCCGATAAGTTTTTGCGCGCCTAACGCCTTTGCTATTTGAAGGGCAGCAAGTCCAACAGGCCCTAGCCCGACAACCAAAACCGCGTCGTTTCCGCTTACTCCGATTTTTTCAAGCCCTTCGTAAACCGTTCCGAAACCACAAGCTACTTGAGCTCCGTCAAGGTATGACATGCTGTCGGGAAGAGCGATTAAGTCTGCTTCGTCACAAAGCATATACGGAGCCATTCCGCCGTTTCTTTGCCAACCGTAAGCGGCACGATGTTCGCTTGTACACGAAATTTGGTATCCCATACGGCAATCATGGCAAACTCCACAACCGGAAATATGATAAACAATAACCCTGTCGCCTTTTTTGAAACGGCGAAGACCTTCGCCCTCTTCAACAATAATTCCGCAAGGTTCGTGTCCAGCTATCATTCCGGGGATATATCCTTCCGCACCTTTGCCGGTATGTTCGCGATAGATACAACGAATATCGCTTCCGCAGATTGTGGATGCCATTGTTTTAATGACAACTTGACGATGTCCCGGGGTTGGGATATCAAATTCTTTCATTTCAACTGTGCTGTTGCCGGGAAGTGTTGCGCCTAACATTTTTTTGCTCATAGTTTATTTACCTCTTAATTTATTTTATTTATTAATCGTTCCAGCCGTTAATTTTTCCACTCATGTCCCAAAGAGCTTTCCAGTCCGAAGCGCCCTCCCACAAGAACACATGTCCTTTAACCAAACGACAGTCTTTATCAGCTTTTTTAATGCTTTCCATCTCTTGTTCGGTAAAGTCAGGCATCGTAAGACAATCATAATTACTTTGAATATTTTTCTTTTGGCTAGCAAAAGGTATCGGTACTTGTCCGTTTTGAAGAGCCCATTTTATGCAAACTTGGTGTGGAGTTATTGAATATTTTTCAGCAAGTGCTTTTATTTCCGGCATCTCTGTATCCGAAACATCATTTTCAGTTTTGTCTCTCTCGGGTCTATTTGGTGAACCAATAGGACAGTATCCAATAGGCTTAATTCCTCGTTCGACACAGTAATTAAAAAGTTCCGTCTGTTGAAACGCCGGGTGTAGTTCCATTTCATGGGCATCGGGGGCGATTTCGCAAAGCGGAAGAACCGCTTCAAATTTCGGTATCGTCATGTTTGACATACCTATGTATTTAACCAAACCCTCGCGTTTAAGTTGTTCCATCTGTTTCCAAACCGCCATAAATTCTTCCGTGAAAAACGGTCTGCTATCAGGATTTCTTGCAGAAACGTCGCAACCGGGCGCGTGGTAGTTTGGGAACGGCCAATGCACAAAATAAAGATCGATATAATCAAGCTTTAGATCGGCAAGCGATTTTTTACACGAAGCTATAACTTCACCATCGCCATGTTTATCGTTCCAAACCTTTGAGGTTATAAAAAGGTCTTCCCTTTTCACAATTCCTTTTTCAAAAGCTTCGCTAAAAGTTTCTCCAATTTCATTTTCATTTCCGTATACCGAAGCACAATCAAAAAGCCTAAAACCCATCTCGATTGCGGTCATGACCGCCTGTTTTACCTGTTCGCTTGTATATCTGTCTGAACCAAAAGTTCCGAAACCTATCGGGGGTGTTTTAATAAATTGTTGCATGAAACCTCCAAAATGTTAAAAAGTTAAACGTTATACTTTTAATATATCATTCGATATTGTTATTGTCAAGCAGAAATTCAACTTTGACATAACAAAAAAACAGTGGTATTATTGTTAAAAATGTATAACGTTTAATTTTGGGGTAAACAAATGGCTACTTTAAAGGATATTGCTAAAGAAACTGGGCTTAGTGTCGCAACGATATCAAAGTATATCAATGGTGTTAAGCTTAAAGAAAAAAATCGAATTGCGGTTGAAGAAGCTATTAAAAAACTTGACTACACCGTTAACGAGTACGCGCGCGGTTTAAAGAGTAGCAAAAGCCGAACAATTGGGGTTATTATACCGGAGCTTGCAAACCAATTCATGGCACAGATAATTACATCTCTTGAAGAAGTTCTAAGAAAAGAAGGTTATAGCGTCATTGTATGCGATTGTCACACCAATGAGCAGCTGGAATGTCAAGCGGTTCAGTTTCTTCTTTCAAAGATGGTAGATGGTATTATAAACGTTCCGGTCTGTGTCGACGGAAGACATCTAATTCCGGCGGTTAACAAACAAGTTCCTATAATAACGTTAGACCGAATTATCCCAGAGCTTTCGGACAAGATAGACAGCGTTGTTATTAACAACAGCAAGGCGACAAACGACGCTACAGAAATACTTCTTAAAAAAGGACACACTAAAATTGGGGTCGTTTTAGGATCTAAAAACATCTATACAACAAAACAACGTCTTGCCGGTTATCTCGCCGCATTTGAAAGTGCGGGACTTTCCACTTTTGACGATCTTATTTACTACAGCGATTATACGGTAGAGGGCGGATATTCTGCAATGAGCTCAATGTTAAACCGCAAAGACCCTCCAACGGCGGCGCTTGTAACAAACCACGAGATGACGCTTGGCGCAATGATAGCGATAAACGAAAGTTCAATTAATCTTCCAAACGATCTTTCGTTCATAGGTTTTGATAACATAGACCTTGCAAAGGTTGTTACCCCTACCCTTACTATAATTGAACAGCCACTCGAAAAGATAGGTATGCGAGCCGCCGAAACAATGTTGTCAAGACAAAAGACAGAGGATTGGGACAACGTCTCTATATGCGTTAACGCTACGCTTAAAGAGGGACGTTCGGTATCTGTACCACGTTAACAAAACAAAAGTATTAAAGCCTGTGACGAAGTTTTTTCAAAAATTTTGTCACAGGCTTTAAATTTTAACTATTGATTATTTTTGACATATACCCTTAACTTTAAATATATCAAAAAACAAACTATTATCTTTACTATATCCCCTATTAAAAATGGCACTACACACAACATAAGCGTGGAAGCAAGATTGTTTTGGGTAAGGTACATAAACCAAATCGAACCCAATATGTAACACACAAGTGTACCAACCACCATCGCAACAATTATAATTGGTTTTGTGTCTTTTTTAGATAATATTAAACCTATCGAAAGAGCCATGAAGAAATATCCAAATATATAGCCGCCTGTCGGGCCTAAAAGCCACCCAAGTCCGCCCGAAAACGCTGAAAATACCGGAAGTCCTATCGCGCCCAGCACGATGAAAACAAGCTGGCTAAACGCTCCTTTTAAGCCTTTTAACATTAGTCCGCTTAACATAACCGCGGCAGTAGCAAGGTTAATTGGAACTGGAGTAAACGGGAGAGGGACGGATATCTGTGAACATATTGCTGTTAGTGCCGCAAATAAAGCTATTAACACGAGGTCTTTTGTTTTGTTTTGTTTCATTTGTGTAGTTCTCTTTTCAAAATACTATTTAAAGTTTTAACGAAACTTCGCCATATGTCAGCGTTTCACCTGTTCCGTCAGAATATCTCACGACTAATCCACCATTTTTATCAATTGAAACTCCAACCGCTTCAACCACATTTTCCCCTTTTATTACAAACAGTTTTCTGCCAACAACCAACGACATCTCACGATAGCGATTAATTATATTTTCTGCGGTTTCGTTTTCGATTAGATCAATAAGTTTTTGTGAAATTTCAGATATAATTACGTTTCTAGAAGGCAGAGTTTGTTCGCAATGTTCAAAGATCGATGTTGCAATCCCTTTGATTTCGTCGGGGAAATCTTTGCTTGAAAGTTTATAGTTAATTCCAATACCTATAACTACATATTGAAGATTTCCGCTTTCAAAATCAGTAGACGCCTCGGTCAAAATTCCACAAAGTTTTTTTTCGTTTAAATAAATATCGTTGACCCATTTAATTTTGGTTTGAATATTACAAACTGCTTCTAAAGCTTCGCAAACCGCAACACCGGCGGCAGAAGTTAGATATGTTGCATCATACGCTTTAAGTTTTGGAGCAAAACACAAACTCATATATATACCACTCTTAGGTGAAAAAAAGTTCTTTCCGTTTCTTCCCTTCCCGTTTTTCTGGCTGTTTGATAAAACTAAAGTATATTTATTGTTGCTATTTAAGAATAGGGCTTTAGCGTCTTCATTGGTAGAGCCTGTTTCTTCTTTTAAAACGATGTCGATTTGTTTATCTTTAAGCAGATTTTTAATTTTGTCAACTGACAATAAATCAACCTCGTTGACAAGCCTATACCCTTTGTTTTTTATACTTTCTATTTCGTATCCAACCGCTTCAAGTTCTTTAATCGCTTTCCAAACAGCGTTACGTGAAACCGAAAGTTTTTTTGCTATCTCGCTACCCGAAACGAATTCGCCTTTTTTTTGTATTAATATATCTTGTATGCTGTCTTTAACCTTCATAATATATACCTCGTATTTTATTATACACAAAAAAACAAAACAGTCAACCTTAAATAAAAATTTCAGTTGACTGTTTTGCAATTTTATATTCTATTTCATTTTAAGTAAAACCTTTTCAACTTTTACTTTAAGCCAAACGCCACATCCCCAAGCAAACGCCCCTATCGAAAACGTCATAATCTTTTCAAAAACTGTTTGAGCCATCAAAGAAGTAAATGAAATCGTCATCAACAGTCCTACAAACACCAACACCGCTGCGCAAAATCTGATGTTGTGCAGTTCTTTTTTAGCAAACATTAAATCTATTGCGTTTTTTTCTCCTTGAGTTTTTTGTTGTTCGATGTCAAGTTTTCCGCCACACAAAAGCTCATTAGCTGTAATACCAAGTATTTCGCAAAGTTCAAGCATTAAAGAAGCATCGGGAATGCTGTTGCCCGTTTCCCATTTCGACACTGCGCGGTTTGTAATTCCTAGTTTTTCTGCCAACTGCGCTTGTGTAAAACCTTTTTGTTTTCTACATTCCGCGATAAATTTTCCTGTTTTTTGTTGCAACATAATTTATACACTCCTTAAATAAAGTTTTCATATAGAGTTTTATGTATCTCACGATTAAATTATAAAATATAAATATAAAAACAAAAACGAACCGTTGGTTGAACACACTTAATTCAACCAACGGTAGACAAAATAATTATCCAAACTTTAATATCTCAAACAAAGCTATTCCAATCGCCCCCGAACCAACTATAACATACATCGGGTTTAACTTTAAAAATCTAATAAGAACAAAAGAAACAATACAAAGCATAAACGAAAAAATGTCGAAATTCTCGGCAGACAACACCCCATCTTGAAAAACAACCATCATGAAGATTGTTCCCCCTGCCGCGGCAATAAGCCCGGTTCCGACAGGTCGTAGAAACTTTAGCATGTATTGTATAACCGCAAGATTGCGATACTTGTAATACAACATTGCAAGAATAGTAACTATAACACACGAGGGCAAAATCGAGCCCATTGTCGCAACAAAACCACCAAACACCCCGGCAACCTTAGAGCCTACAAATGTTGCGGAGTTTATAAGAATAGGTCCCGGCGTCATCTGGCTTATCGTTACAAGATCGATAAACTCGGCGTCGGTTATCCAACCGTTAGCGTCTACAATAAGGCTTTGTATAAGCGGCAACATTGCATATCCGCCGCCAAAACCCAAAGCGCCGATTTTGATAAATTCAAAAAACATCTGCAAAACTATCATAGCTTATTCTTTTCCTTTCTTAACATCACAAGCGAAAACACAAAGAATATTGCTATTGCACAAAGCATAACATAAGCGGCGTTAAAATTAAAAACAAACACCAACACAAAGACCGTAGCGGTTATGACTATCGTCAAAATAACGTTAAGACTTTTTGTCGCCGTTTTGGTGAGTGACAGCACAACGTCTATCATCATCGCCGCGACCGCCGCGTTCATTCCCCTAAAAAGTGCTACAACATATTGATTAGAGATAAATTCCGAATAGATAAGTTGAACTATTGATATGATTATAAGCGACGGCAAAATCATTCCGGCAACGGTAAATGCCGAGCCCAAAACACCGGCGACTTTGTATCCTACCAATATAGATGAATTGATTATAACCGCCCCGGGGGCACATTGTGCAATCGCGATTAAATCTGCCATCTCTTGTTCCTCAACCCATTTAAGCTCGTCAACAAATTTCTTTTTAAGCATTGGGATTGCTACATACCCTCCGCCAATAATCAAAAGGCTTATATAAAAAGTTGACGATATAAGCGTTAGATATACATTTTTCTTTTTTTTCATCGTGCTCCTTGTTCTCCTTAAATATAGACGGTCACGGCAAGCCGTGACCATAACATACGTATTGTAGATTTTTTAAAACATCTTTGCCCTAAAAAGAATAAATCCAACGATAGCCATCGTCGCGACAGAAAGCACGACGGGAAACCAAAACACACCCATAGGTATCATAGAAACGTTCATTCCGTAAAAACTTGAAATTATAGTAGGTATCGAGATTACGATAGTTATAGATGCTAACACACGCATGACGATATTCAAATTGTTCGATATAACCGAGGCAAACGCGTCCATCGTTCCCGAAAGAATGTTGAGGTATATCCCCGCCATCTCGCCGGCTTGGTTAAGTTCTATTAAAACGTCGTCCAACAAGTCGCGGTCGTCTTCATAAAGTTTTATAAACCTTCCGCCTGAAATCTTTTTAATTGCGATTTCGTCCGCTTTTAGCGAGGTGTTAAAATAAACAAGAGATTTTTGAAGTTCCAAAAGTTGAATAAGTTCTTTGTTTTTCATCGATTTTCTAAGTTGTTTTTCGATATAGATACTTAATTTATCAATCTGTTTAAGATGTTGTAAAAACCTTATTGCGGTTTTAAGCATAATTTGAAATATAAACTTTGCCTTAAATTCAGTGTTGCAATCTTTTGCTTTGCCCTCGATAAAATCATCGAACACCGGATTTTCTCTTGTAGAGATAGTTATAACATTTTCGCTTGCCGATATTATTCCGATAGGAATTGTGTAATACATAACGTTGTTGTCGCTTCGTTGAACCATCGGCGTGTCCAAAATTATCAGCGTGTCGTCCTGTTCTTTCTCGATGTGTGGGCTTTCCTCCTCGTCGAGTGACGCGCTAATATAGCTCGGATCAAGGTCAAATCTATTGATTAGATATTCAATCTCTTGTTCGGACGGGTTTACAACGTTTACCCAATACCCTTTTTCACAGCTTTCGGCTTGTCTAATTCTGCCGTCAACCGATCTGTAGTAGTTAATCATTGATAGCTCCTTACCGGACGCCACCTATCAAAGTTTCAAGCGACATCCAAAGTTTTGATTTTTTATTATAGTAGATACTTCGCCCTAGAGGGTCTGCCTGCATGGTGTCGCTCCTTTCAAGATATTATAATTATTATAACCACTAAAGTTTATTCTAACACAGGTTATAATTTTAAACAATAAGAATTAAATGTAACTTTTATCTATTTTAATTATACAATGATACCCCGAGTGTACCTCGTGAATTTTGTTTGTTATCTCTCTAATAAGTTTTTCGTCTTTCATTTTAAACCCTTTAGGGGTTACGACATCAAAAATAATGTTTGTATGTGTTTTTCCGGGAACCGTTCTAAGGTCATGGATAGTTAAACTGTCGTCGATCGTTTCGACGATTGTTCCGACAAGTTTTTTCCACTCCTCAATAACTTTGTTGTCAACATCCACGGGGTCTATGTGTATAGTCGCCTCACAGCTTAACTCTTTAGACAGTTTATATTCAATATTATCAACCATGTCGTGGTATTCTATAAAACTTCCCTTGCCGTCCACCTCGACGTGTAGCGTTATTATCCTTCTTCCGGGCCCGTAGTCATGCACAATTAAATCATGCATTCCGATTATTTCGGGATTTTGCATAACTATCTCTTGAATTTCTTTGATAAGTTGTTCGGAAGGCGCTTCTCCCAAAATCGGTTCTATAATCTCTTTTGCGGATTTCAAACCCGTGTAAATAATAAAAAATGAAACCAGAATTCCGCCGTAACC
Source organism: uncultured Oscillospiraceae bacterium (assembly GCA_964369645.1). Classification (GTDB taxonomy): domain Bacteria; phylum Bacillota; class Clostridia; order Oscillospirales; family Ruminococcaceae; genus CAYJAY01. The sequence continues at coordinate 8,737 of CAYJFO010000066.1, forward strand.
GTCGAGATATATACCAAACACGAAAAAACATAAAACGCTTATTAACACGACAGCGGTAGAGATACAGTCGGAAAGGCTGTCAAGAGCCGTAGCTTTTATTGCCTTGCTTTCTATTTTCTGTCCAACAAAAAAGTTATAGTATGCCATATAAAGTTTAATCGCTATCGAAACGATAAGAATAACTACCGTTGCGTAAGAAAACTCAGTCGTTTCGGGGTTTTGTATCTTTTGAAAAGAACTAAGCCCAATTTCAAAACCCATAAAAACTATTATCATCGAAACCACAAGACCGGTAATGTATTCAATCCGGCCGTGTCCGAAAGGATGCCCGTGGTCGGCGGTTTTATTCGCCATTTTAAAACCAACAAGCGTTATTACAGACGACGAAGCATCAAGCAGATTGTTAAGCGCGTCGGCAGTTATCGCTATCGAACCGCTAAGCGTTCCGGCAACAAACTTTATGGCGCAAAGAAACAAGTTTAATACAATTCCAACCGCTCCGGTAACAACTCCGTATTGCTCTCTAACTTTAGGATCTCTATAATTTTTATAATCTTTTATTATTTTTTTTGCCAAAAAAGTTATCATTAATTTAAAACACCTTTTGTTATTTCAACAATACTACAGCTTTTTCCACAAGCGTTCCTATGTCGGAAAACTGTAAAAGATCGTCCATATCAAACTCAACTTCAAGGCTATCCGCAATCGCCGACATAAGGGTTATGTGCGCAAGACTGTCCCAACCTTTTATATCGTCCGCCGTTGTGGTTTCCTCGACAACTATATTTTGATCATCAAAAAAATCTCTGAAAACTTCGTTAATAACTTCAAGTATCTTGTTTTTATCCATATCTTTTCCCCTAATCCAAAATTTCTATTACATTGTTTTTGTTTTTATATTGGTCTAAGTCAAGTTCAAAAACACCTTTTTGCTCGTCTTGTTCCAACGTTCGAAATCCCATTTGTCTGTAGAAATCTTTAACCATTGAGTTTTTTTCCGTCTTAAAATAACATCCGATTATTTTTTTAATTCCGTTTTGTTTTGCCTTTTCACAAAGCATGTCAAGCATAGCGTGCTCCATGTTTCGTTTTATAACCCGACAACTCATAAGCCAAAGATCAATATTCAAAACATCGTCTAGTTTTTGTCCTACAACAATAGACACAACTCCGTTGTCTCCAAACTTATCGGTAAGTTTTCCATAAAGACAGATGTTTTTCGAGTCGCTTGAAATTTCTTTTATCTCTGCTTCAGTGTATCTTTTAGTCGTGAGGTTAAACTGGTTTGTTTTGTTTGTAAGTTGTGCTATCCTTGATATATAAACATCGTCAAACGGTTTAATAACAGCTTTCATCTCGAGCGATTTAAGATATTCGCTATAATCGAAAAACAAAGATTTTTGCTGTTCCCTTTTCGTGTTCGCTTGATACATCTCGTTTCGGTTTGCGTCGTCGCTTGAAAGCACCGTCGTTTCAAAATACCCACGTTTGCTTATCTCATTTATATAGTTATAAACTTTTTTGATATCGGGAGCTTCAACTCCGTTTGCACCAAGCGACACAATCTCGCGTTCCGCCGGATTATCGTCCGCAAAAACTATGCTGTCAACCCCAATGTTAAGTTTTTTCGCAAGTTCTAAAATATTTATGTCTTTGCTTTGCCAATTTGCCGCAATCTCGATAAAATCTTCCGGACGCAAAACCCCTTCCGGATGGTTTAATCCGTCAAGCGCATTGTTAAGATCGTTTTTGGAGTTAACTAAAAGCATAACTCCCAGTTGTTTCAACGATTTAACATAGTTTTGAAAATCATAAAACGCCTGTCCTGTTGAAGTTTCGGAACCTATCTTTAAACCCTCTACCCCGTCGTCCCCAACAACTCCGCCCCAAAGAGTGTTATCAAGATCAACGACAAGGGCTTTTTTGTTTTTCCCAAGCGTCGATTTTATAATGTCCGAAACACTTTTACAA
>CAYJFO010000067.1:0-10697 GCA_964369645.1 uncultured Oscillospiraceae bacterium
ATAATAGCAACATTATTTTCGAGGGGCTATGTTATACAATAGCCCCTCGTTTGCATTTTATCTGAGTTGTGTATATAATATAAGGGAATATGCTCAAGAGGTGTTTAATGTCAAAGTTGCTAAGAGAAAATCAAATCGTTATTAAACGGATTTTTTGGGGGTTGCTAATTGCTTCGCCGTTTATCTCGGTATACTTTTTGTGTGCAGTTCAAGGCGGTAACATTCTTGATATTTACCTTCCAAACTCGCTTTGGAACGATGAAGCTTTTTATTATAAACAGATAGAAGCTATGATATATTACGGAATACCACAAGGATATTTCGGCTATGACGAAGTCCCAGCGTTACATTTGACGTTTGGAACTTGGAGCCCGTTTTCGCTTATTCCATACATGTTGTATGGAATTTTATTTGGTTGGAATTTGATGTCTTTTGTTTTTGCAAATATTATGTTTATGACAATTGCCTTTATTGTTTTTGTTGTAATACTCAAGCCGAATATATCAACCTCATTTTTTTTAATTTTGTTTAATCTTTTTTTCACACCTGGATCAAGGCATATTGCCTCCGCAATGGTAGAAGCGATTGCCCTTGCAATATCTATAGTTTCAATAACATTGTTAATTAAAATTTCTAATAGCGAAAAAACCAAGATATATGATATTATTTTTTTTCTAGTCTCGGCATACGGAACATTGATGCGTCCGTATTTCGCGATATATTTTGTGGCCTATATAATTTTAATGATGTACCGTAAAAAATATATAAAATGTGTGATTGCAGGAGTGGCAACGATAGTTTCGGTTGTGATGTACTTTTTGGTTGAACATAATTTAAGCGCGCCATATTTCAGACCTTCTACGGAAATTGACAATTTTATTTTTATTTTTAAATATGAGGATTTGTCAAGATTTGTTGCATACATTGGGGAACTTTTAACAAGAAATTTAACGATGGTCTACACCTATTCAATCGGCACATTCCGTTCCAACAGCCCTATAGTTCCAGATGGGTTAACCTTTATTTACATAGTCTTTTTCGTTTTGTTTTTGGTTTTAAGCATTAAACTTGTTTTGGCGTTGATAATGAAAGAACAAGAGAATAAAAAGATATGTGCTGTTGCCATATTTATTATGGTTTCTATTTTTATAGCGACAATTACATTATATAATAACGGTCGACATTTAATGTTTTCGATCTATTCGTCTGCAATAATTTTGTCTTTGGTGAAGTTTAAAAGCGGAAAGATATTTATTATATTAACTTCGATAGTTTGTATTTTTCTAACTGCAAATGACCTTTATTACACCTACGTACCGATGAAGGGCGACGACGAACAAAATCAGATTTATCAACAACAGTTGGAGCAAACGCTTGAACAAAAAATGCCGACGGCTGGGTTGACCCATGACAGGTTTGAAAACACGATAGCAGTTATTTATGCAGATTTTAATCAAGAACAACAAATAACCGCCAATTGGAGGGATTTGTATTTTTTCCCGAAAGGATACGGATTAAATTACGTTATTAACCTTCCGGAGGTTTTTAAGTCTAAGTATATCTTCACGCCATTGGGCGGACAGGTTGAACAGTCTATATTGGAACATGGAAAAAAAGAAGACTTGCTTATAGCTGAATGGAATAGCAATGCTGTATATTTAAACCCCCTTTTTGAATCGACTGTAATTCCGACTGAATAATAAATTTTCGTTTGGAATACAATATATTAAAAAATAAGAGGTACTTTAAAATGGTTAGACACATCGTAATGTGGAAACTTAAAGAAACCGCCGAGGGCGGAACAAAATTCGACAACGCTGCAATAATGAAACAACGTCTTGAAGCGCTTGTTGGGGTAATCGACGGGCTTGTAAGCGCTACCGTTTCGCCGGTTGGCTACAGCGAAGGTTTTAACCTTTGCCTTGATTCGACATTCGAGTCCAAAGAAGCGTTGGCTTTTTATCAAAAACACCCCGAACATCAAAAGGTTCGCGAGTTTGTCCATAGCGTTATCGAAAATCGTTCGGCTTGCGATTTTGAGTTTTAATTAAATCAAAAAAAGACTGTAAATAAAAGCATAAAACAACTCCCCTCGCTTAATGGCAAGGGGAGTTGTTTTGTGTATTTTCTAAAAAACTAACTGTATTAAAAGCATGTAACAAGCCGTTCCAGATATTATCGACAACAACGTGTTATGTTTTAATTTGTGAACAACTACGACTATTACGACACACAAAGCCTCGGGTATTCCGTACGGCGACGAAACAAACGTCACCCTTTTAAGACAGTACACAACAAGCATAGCCATAATGGAATAAGGGAGAACGTTTCCGAGATAGATAATAGCTTTTGGTGTTTTGTTTCGAAACAAAACAAACGGTAGAAATCGCAAAAAAGCCGTAACAAGCGCAACAACTGCGATTAAAAGCAATGAATGTGTTACGTTAATCATTGTTTGCTCTCCTTTCGTTATAACCGCGCTCGGCAAAAAGCGCAATTGTAATTCCGGTCATAGACGGGATTAAAAAGTTATCTGCCCCGAAAATTAAAAGACAGACTATCGAAATTGCGAGCCCGCTTAAAGCCGGAACGTGGTTTTTTGTTTTTTCCCATTGTTCGACAAATATAATTACAAACAAAGCGGTCATAGCGAAATCAATTCCGGCGGTATTAAAGTTTAGCGAACTTCCAAGAATTCCACCAAGCACACTGCCCAAAACCCAATAGAACTGGTTGAAAATCGAAACAAAAAGATAATAGCTTTGTTTGTTTACGTCGTTCGGAATCGTTGGAGAACAAACCAAAGAATATGTTTCGTCGGTAAGCGCAAAGATAAGATATGGCTTTTTCGCGCCGGTCTTTTTATATTCCTCGAGCATTGTAATGCCATAAAAAATATGACGAACGTTTATCATAAGCGTCATAAATGCTGTTACGATAAGCGACGCTCCGGTCGACATAAGGTCTATTGCGACAAACTGCATAGAACCGGCGAAGATAGTAAGGCTCATAAACCCCGCCCAAACAAAGCCATAGCCCTTGCTTTCGAGCAACATCCCAAACCCAATTCCAATGACGATGTATCCCGCCATAACAGGGATAGACGACTTAAAAGCAAATTTAATGCTGTTTTTTAAATTTGACATCTTTCAAATATCCTTTTCTTTAATCATAGTTTATAAAAACACAAAAAAATCAGAGGGTAAAACACCCTCTGTATCATTTTGTTATACAGTCGAAAATTCCGTGACGACGTTTTGGTCGTATACTTTAACATTAAACAATCAATAATTTTAATTACGTTTTAATTGATTGCGTTTTTAAATCGGGTTTCCTATGCGTTTTGACAAAAATCAATTTAAATACAAAGAACTATTTTAAACATTAAGGTTGGAACTTTCGGAAATAACATACTGGGGAGAGTCGTTTATGCTTATAAACATTCGACCGAGATATTCCCCCAAAAGCCCAAGCATGAGCATTAGAAGACCGTTGGTAAACAGAAGAACTGACATAAGCGAACTCCAACCGTCTGCGCTTGTCGGAAGACTTCCCGAAAGAACTAGCCTTCTTATTATTATGTATATACCAAACATAAACCCGAACACGGCTACAACTCCGCCCACAAGCGTTGCAATGCGCAACGGTTTTATTGAAAAAGATGTAAAGCCGTTAAGCCAAAGTGAAAGCATTTTTTTAAATGAATAGTTAGAGGTTCCAATTTCGCGAGCGCGGTGGTTTATGTTGACGTTTTTGATCTTGGACGTCGAACGAAGCAAAAGTCCTTGCATATATGGATAGGGATTTTTATATTTTATAATCTCGTTGCAAATAAATTGCTTGCAAACAAAATAACTTGAAAGATAAAGGTCTTTCGGTTTTCCGATTAGATACCATGCCATTAAATCGTTGACACGACTTCCGAAGTTTTTAAACCAGCTATGTTTTTTGTTGTGGTACTTTGCCATTGCGACGTCACAATTGTCGCCCAAAGCATCGATTAACCCGAAAACTTCGCTCGCCGGCGTTTGCCCGTCGTCGTCTAGACAAACGACTATTTCGCCACATGAGTTGTTAAGTCCCGCCATTATCGCTCCGTGTTGTCCGAAGTTTTTGGAAAGGTTAATACCTTTTATATTTGCGTCGTCTTGGCAAAGTTGTTTAATCTTTTCAAACGTGTTGTCGGGCGACTTGTCGTTGACTAAAACTATTTCATAGTCATATCCGTCGCGCGAAGCTATCGTTTGTTTAATCTCGTCTACGACAAGAGAAATTGTTTTTTCCGAGTTGTAACAGGGGATTACAAAAGAAACTGTTTTCAAATTTAGTCAACCCCTTTAATAAATTCGCTTTTTAACATTGACATGATAACAACGTCTTCGTATTTTCCGTTGTCATAGACTTCTTTTCTTAACGTTCCGTCTATTGAATATCCAACACGTTTATAGGTTGCGACGGCACGATGGTTGTTTGCTATGACACGAAGATAAACTTTGTTAAGCCCTAACACATCAAATCCATATTCAGTTATAAGCCTTGTTGCTTCGAACCCAACGCCTTTTCCACGTTGGTCTGTCTCGCCTATAAAAATTCCAAACTCGCCTTTTTTGCTTGTGAAATCGAGGTCTTTTATAAACGTTGTTCCAAGTGAATCTCCGGAGGAACTAAGCGTTATGACAAACTGTGCAACCTCTCCGGTGAAAACTTTATTTTTAAGCCAGTTATTGTGGCTTTGTTCCGTTATGTCGGAACGGTCGAGAAAATATTTTCGAACTTCTTCAGAATTTCGCCAACGTACGATATCTTTGGTGTCCTCGATTGTAATTGGACGCAAAGTAACGTTTTTTCCGACTAGGCTTTTAGAGTTTTCATTAGACAAAAAATTCACACACCTTATCAACAATTTTTTGATTCTCGCTTTGCATACCAAACCAAAGCGGTAACCGCACAATTCTTCCCGAATATTCTTCCGTTATGGGAATGTCTTCGGGTTTGTATCCAAGCGACAAACCGACAGGCGCGGAATGGAGCGGGATATAATGGAACACCGACATGATTTCAGACTTTTTCAAAAACGCTATAAAATCATCGCGTGTCTTTCTGTTGTCAAGCATAAGATAGTACATATGTGCGTTGTGTGTCGCATATTCCGGTATAAACGGACGATTTAAAACGCCTTTTTGTTCTAGTTGTTCAAAACCATCATGATACGCGTTCCATGTTTCCATTCGACCGTCAAGTATCTCTTTAAAACGTTCAAGTTGTCCGCAAAGCATGGCGGCGAGAATGTCGGACGGAAGATAGGACGACCCGGGACTTCTCCATGTATATTTATCAACCATACCACGCATGAACAAACTTCTGTCTGTTCCTTTTTCACGCATAATTTCGGCGCGTTTCATGTCGTCGGGGGCTTTAACAACAAGCGCTCCGCCCTCTCCCATGACATAGTTTTTCGATTCGTGGAATGAAAAAGCCGCGTGGCTTGAAAGTGTTCCGCAACCTCTTCCTTTATAGGTGCTTCCAACGGCTTGAGCCGCGTCCTCGGATACAATTATGTTGTGTTTTTTTGCGATATCATTAATCGCGTCCATGTCACACGGAACTCCGGCGTAATGTACCGGAACAATAGCTTTTGTTTTGTCCGTTATAAGCGGTTCGATTAAATTTGCATCAAGGTTCATAGTCCTTTTGTCGACATCACAAAAAATTATCTTTGCGCCACGAAGCAGATATGCGTTTGCGGTTGAAACAAAGGTGTACGACGGCATAATAACCTCGTCCCCCTCTTTGATATCGGCGAGCATAGCGCCCATCTCAAGGGCATGGGTTCCCGATGTTGTGAGAAGTATCTCGGGGTCGTTTCCGTCTATGTCTTTGCCGATGATTTCTTTGAGAAGTTCTGTGGCTTTTTTTGTGAAAAAACCGTCTCCGCAAAGGGTTTTGTCCGCCGCTTGCGCCATGTAATCTTTTTCAAGCGAGGTTATTGAAGGACGATTGAACAAAAGCATAATGCATGTTTCCTTTGTGATTATTTAATGATGTACAATTACACTAATAATACAATAATCGTAGGCATTTTGTCAAACGAATAATACGATTTTGGCATTGACAATTCTCTGATTTGGTTTTTGTATAGCTTTCTTAATGTATACGGGAAGCTATACAAAACACTACTTATATGGCTGTGTTTTGCTACGTTTATACGATTTAATATTGGGGTAAAGAATAAAAACAAATAGCAGCTTTTGGACTTTTTACCAAAATAGGCATATTTTTTATCTTAAGTATCATATAGTTTTTAAAAAGCTAAAAGGATACTAAAATTATATGGACAAAAAAAAGCAATTAATTTTCATTAAAATAATTACAGCTGTTTTATTTATATCTGTCGGAATTTTCGGTTTTGTTTTAAGTTGTTTGAACAATCCCGAAAGATGGCTTTCGTATCTTACGATTATCGGAACAGGGACAAACGTTCCGTATGCCTCGCTCGTTTCAACCAAACAAACACTTGAACAGCAAAACAACTCCTCAATGACCCACAGTTCTCAAAGCGGGACGCAAAGCGACAACGATCTTTCGGTTTACAATCCCGAACACGGTTATGTGATAGAACAGATCGAACAACTTAAACCCACAGAAGAGATGGTTGACAACAATTCTTCGTTTTTTGCAGACAAAGAAACCGCCGACGCGCTTATCCCGATTGGACAGCGCAAACCGACGCTTGAACTTTCGCTTAACGTCACACAGGAAAGCGAACACTATTTAAAGTTTGGCGAGGGGATAACGCTTAACAACACGTCGATAGACAACAATGAAGCGAAAAAACAACTTGAACAACCGCCGCCCTACACGATTGAATTAAATTCAAGCGAACCACAAGTTTTAATCTTTCACACCCACACAACCGAGAGTTTCGATAGATTTGATGCGGAGTATTACGACATAAACTACCCGTCGCGTTCGACCGACAGCAAAAACAACATCGTTAAGATTGGCGAGACAATAACAAACGTCCTTAATTCAAACGGAATTAACACGGTTCATGCAACGGAATACCACGACTATCCCGCGTATGATGGTGCATACTATCGAAGCGCCGACACCGTTACAAAATACCTTGAACTATATCCATCAATTAAGGTGGTGCTTGACGTCCACAGGGACGGTTTAGAGCGCGAGGACGGAACAAGGCTTAAACCTCTTGTGACTATCGACGGAAAAAAGATAGCCCAGATTATGCTTGTGTGTAACGCCGACGACGGAACGGGGTATCACCCCGACTTTTACGAAAATTTCCGCCTTGCCGCGCGAATACAAAGCGACATGGAAACGCTTTTCCCCGGAATAACAAGGCCGATTCTCTTTGACTATCGCGATTATAACCAATTTATGCACCCCGGAATGTTGCTTGTCGAGGTTGGTTCCCACGGAAACTCGCTCGAACAAGCCGTGCTTTCGGCGGCGTGTTTCGGAACGGCACTTTCACAAACGCTTGAACAACTTTCCTAGATTTAAGTATACGATTAAGCGTTTATTATGCCGTTGATAGCTAAACGAATATCTTCACCTATACAAACACAACGAGGTTCAATCTCTTTTGGACAGGTTGCGTCTTCAAGATTAATTGTCACATAATTTGCTTTTTGGTTTTGATAAACCATCTGCCAAAAGGGGATTTTAATAATCGTAGGCGTGTTGTATCCAACGCCAAGTTCAACAAACAAAACATCTTTACCGTTTGCTTTTGATAAAAACTCTTGATACCGTTTGGCGGCTTTGTGCCAACCCTCGGTCTCGACAAACGTTCCGTCTTTTCTAAGATTGGTTGTCATCTCGGCGCCACAGACGGGACAGGTTGGAACAAGCTCGGTTGGGATTTTAAAATCCTTTTGTCGTTCAATCATTTGGGTGACAACTTCAAAATTATCATAGGTTTTGTTGTGGCAAGGTTTTGAACATTGGAATAACCCATAATCGCCTTGGGTGTAAAATAAGCGTTTTTTTTCAAAACCATTGCGCACAAAAAGCATGTCGACGTTTGTTGTTATTACGAAATAATCTTTTTGTTTCACAAGTGAAAAAAGATCGTTATATAACGAGTTGTCCGATTTTTCATAACGGTTGCAATGTATATGACGGCTCCAATATGCCCAATGTTCCTCTGGAGTTTTGTGGTTGTAAAATGCCGCCGAATACATATCTGAAAGGTTGTATCTTTCGATGAAATCTGAAAAAAGCGTCGTAAACCGTTCCCCGCTGTACGAAAGTCCGGCAGAGGACGAAAGCCCGGCGCCGGCGCCGACAACAACGAAGTCACAGCATTTTATAAGCTCGTTTACTTTTTTTGTTTTTTGCGAAAAGCTCTCGTGATCCGAGATAGTCGGTTTTGTATTAAACATTGCGTTGTCCTTTGCGGTTAGAATTGTTTAGTAGTTTGTTGTAAATTTCAAAGTCTTTATCAGTGAAAACATTAAAAACTACTTTTATATTATTATGGTTGTTTTGTAAAAATGAAGACACGGTTTTAACCGCTATCTCGGCAGCTTCCTGTGCCGGAAAACAAAAAACCCCTGTCGAGATACAACAAAAAGCAATTGATTTTATGTTGTTTTCAACCGCGAGTTGTAAACAAGAATTATAGCAATCAGCTAATAGCTTTCTATCGCGGTCTGTAAGCTCTTTTGAGATAATCGGCCCGACGGTGTGTAAAACATACCTGCTTGGAAGATTGAAAGCGGGCGTAATCTTTGCGTTACCCGTATGTTCTTCGTGTCCTTGTTTTTGCATAAGCTCGTTACAAGCTAACCTTAGTTGCACACCCGAAAGAGTGTGGATAATGTTATCAATGCAACTATGGAGCGGGGAAAAACACCCGAGAAGCGCTGAATTTGCCGCGTTTACTATCGCGTCTATTTTAAGCGTTGTTATGTCGCCTTGCCAAAGAAAAAGATTTTCACTTAAACTAGTCGGACAAAGTTTCTCGTTATCAACGATTCCGCGTGCTTCAATTTCCGATTTCAAATAGGCGTCTTGAATTTGCAAAAAATCATCGCTTATCGGATTGGGTGGACGCACATTAAACAAAGAACGAAGTAGATTTTTTTGCTCGTCTTCAACTGTTGGTATCTCTATTTTGTTGTACTTTGGGCTTTCGTCCAGTAAAAACTTTATCAAATAAAGTCGTTGTTGTTCTCTTGTCATTTTACGTCTTTCCTAAATATATTGGACAAATGCAAAAATTTAAATTTGTCGCCTTGGCGACACCTTCACTATCAACTATCAACTTATAACTATCAACTATCAATTGTTTTTGTGCATGGTAAGCGCCATTAAGTTTTTTTATTTCATATGGGTTATAGCGTTGACGGGACAGTTTACTAAGCAATCGCCACATTCGTCGCATCTGTTTTTGTCGACAGAATATTGTTCGTCCTCTTGTTTAATAGCAAGGAAAGAACATTTTTGCTTACATACGCCACAAGAGATACATTTATCTTGATCTATCTTTAAGCCTTTATATTTTTCTGTTGCGCCACCGAAAGAAAAATATATCCTTTCGAGTTTGTTATCCCTTGTCTTTTTTTCAAAGTCATAATCAAATATATCACCATAGCCCGATGTTATGCAGATTACAACCATTGCTTTATATATTTCGTGGTCTTTTATGCAAAAGTCGAATACGGGATTGTTTTTTGCTTTAAGCTCGTCGATTGAGATTTCTTTAACAGCGCCCGTCATTCTAATTGCATAGCCACCGTCAAAGACAGGGAAACCGTTTTGGTCGTGCTCCACTTTTGAACTTGCCGAAAGACCACACACCGAAACATGTCCGTTGCTAATTAAATCTTTGTAAAAATCCTTTGTATACATCGTCATAAAATAGATGCCGTTGTCGTCGTATCCGCGAAGATGGGCGATTCGCGTTTCGGGCAAACCTTGTTTTGTTACCGTTGCAAATGTTAAACATCCAACGTTGTCGAATTTTTCATAGATCTCTTTATTGGTCATTTTTCTTGTTTCCTTTACAATTATATTTAAGGGAGTGGAACAAAAGAGTTGTTTAGATATCTCCCCCACCTCCGGCGTGGGAGATATCTAAAACGTTAATCAATGCCTTTATCCACACCCTATTTAAATGTTGACTTGACAAAATAATTAATAATTATATAATAGGGTTATAATTACATTTTGTAAAGTAAGCACTTATTTGTAGTATAGTTACCGTTTGGAAACTAACACAATACCTGTTTGAACATGATTGGAGAAAGTAAAAAATGATAGAAATTTTATCGGAGTGCCCCGTAGAAACCACGTTAACACTTATAAGTGACAAGTGGAAGATATTAATAATAAGAGATCTTCAAGACGGAACAAAACGTTTCGGTGAACTTAAAAGATCGGTTTGTGGAATATCTCAAAAAGTATTGACCGCAAACCTTAGGCATATGGAAAGCAACGGGCTTGTTAACCGCAAGGTATACGCGGAAGTTCCCCCAAAGGTTGAGTATTCGTTGACCGAACTCGGGAAAAGCCTTGAACCGGTTATATCGGCTATGGCAGCTTGGGGGACAGACTATAAAAACAAAAGGGCAAAGCTTTAAAAAATAATAGTTTAAAGTGGTTTAAATATAATTAATCTTTACCTGCGGTAAAGATTTGGGAAATACTCCTTACCTCGTTTCACTCGG
>CAYJFO010000068.1:0-10518 GCA_964369645.1 uncultured Oscillospiraceae bacterium
GCAGTTTGAACAAAGGGAAGCTGATATTATAAACTCTGCCATGGCTTTATATGAAGAATTCGGGTTTGAGGAGGTGACATTCAGTAAAATCTCTGAAACGACAAAGTTTACAAGGCCGACAATATATTCCTATTTCAAAACAAAAGAAGAAATCATGCTCCGTCTCACGGCTATCTACCTTGAGAAATTTATTTTATGTTTTGAGAATAAATTTAGCGACAACCGCAAAAAAGATAATGAATTTGTTGCATCTGCTTTCACTCAAAGTTTTATAGAGGTGGGCGAGTTTATACATCTTTATACAGTGCTTTATTCGTTAATCGAGAAAAATGTGTCTGTTGAAGCGTTGGCACAGTTTAAACGAGAAGTTGTGGGACACCAAGTTGTTTTGGCAAACATTCTAAAATCAATTTACACAAAAGCTAACGACGAGCAAATTTACAATTTTCTTATATTCTGTCTATCGTTTGCAAGTGGCATCTGCCCGATGAGCGAACAAAGCGAGCTTCAAAAAAAAGCTATCGAATTGAGTGCTACAGGATATGTAACCCCTAATTTTGAAATTTTTTTTAAAGACACGCTTATCATTTATTTAGAAAAACTTGAATTTTAAAAACAAAAAACAAACAACATAAAACACATTAACAATGCAGAAAGAGGTTTGTAAAATGGCAACCAGTGTAAGTTATATAGAGTTTATATGCGAGCAAATCGCCGGTGTTGGCGACATTCGCTACAAAAAGATGTTTGGCGAGTATATGGTTTATGTTAACAACAAACCTGTTCTTTTGGTGTGTGATGATACGGTTTTTGTTAAAATCAAAGAGGAAACAACGGCTGTTTTGTCTGAATGTGAAACCGGTATACCATACAAAGGATCAAAGGAACACTATATACTGGACATTGAAAACAAAGAACTTTCACAGGAAGTAGTTATGATTTTAGAAAAGATAACTCCAGTTCCAAAGCCACGTAAAAAGAAAGTCACTTAAAACAGCTATTAATTGTTAAAAGAATTTAAGGACTTCTTTCTTCAAACAAATCGAGCATATGTGAAATACCAAAAATCAACTCTTCGACAAGTTAATATAAAAATATATTTTTTATTCTTGCTCTTTTTTTCTAATAATCCAATATAAAAAGGGAACAGTTTTTGTTGTTCCGAGCTGGGCAAATTTTTGCTCATATTCGAAACAGCATCAACTGTTCCCTATCAACGTTTATCACTATTTTCAATTTAGAAAAACAAACAAGCTGCTATTGATATTGTTTAGGTAGCGGTTTATTAAGATTTTCACTGTAAAACGTAAAACTGTTTTTTCCATGGTTTTTAGAATGATACATCGCAAGATCTGCCGCATTGAAAAGTTCTGTGTAGTTGTTTCCGTCTTGTGGAGATATTGCAACACCTATGCTTCCCGAAACTGCAACTTCGACTCCGCCATCTCCAACATATGCCTTGCTTATCAAGCTACACATAGCCTCGGCTTTTCTTGTTATAACCCTTTTGTCGATAGTTCCAATCATAAAGACGATAAATTCGTCTCCTCCTATTCTTGAAACTATGTCATACGGACGAAACAGTTCGCTTACGTTTTTATACACATCACAAAGAACAAAATCTCCATATGAATGCCCAAAAGTATCGTTAATTCCTTTGAAATTATCAAGGTCGAACATAAACAACGAACCAATACCATTTAAAGAAAGATGTTGATCAATTCTACTTTGTGCACCATCTTTGTTTAATGATCCTGTAATTGGATCAGTTTCGGCCTTTTTCTTTAAGCTTAATTCTTTTTCTTTTTCGTCTTGTATCTCATCAATCGTAAACACTGCCATAAGCTCGCCCGTTAGGTTCGCTATATCGCTTTTTGAACGAATTCTATACCATGTATATTCTTTTGGGTCTACTTCAAAATAGGGAGCTTGTTCTTTAAAGGAAATCTTTAATGATCTAAAATCCAATGTAATGTCAGTGTTCCCTTTTTCAAACTCTTTGATTATCCTACTTGAACTTATCTTTTCAATTTCATTAATATCTTTTGGGCTGATATATTTTAATTTAAGCCATTCAAGTTGTTTCGAGAAATCCCTATGATTTTCAATATCTATTTCGTTTCCGTTAAACAAAAGCCGCTGAACCTCATTGGCGCTACAGTTGATTTCGCACACAATGTCTGCAAGGTTAAACAACGCATATTTAAACACTCTGTCTTTATTAATCTTGTCCTCGAGCTCTTCCGTTTTACTTTTATATCCATGTAGGTTGATAATTCTAATAATCTGCGCTAACGATATATAAAACACAGTAATCATTGTTATAGCTATTAATAGTTGTTGAAAGGCTATATCAGCATCAAAGCTCGTATAGAATATATGTGAATTAAAACACATGTAAATCGTAACAAGAAGCGTTAAGAAATATACCCCGTTAATAAACTCTTTATTATCCGAAATTATCATTATATACGACTTTGAAAATACTTTTATAAATATAATCATTGTTACAATATTAAGTGCAAAGGCAACCACCATCGTAGCCCACAAATTTGCATGATTATAAAGATACACAGCGGGGCTTACTTCGTTAATCAACGATAGTGTTGAGACAACAAAAGAACGCAACACAAACAAATGTAACAGTGTTCCAAGAATTATAGTGTTCAATCCAAAGAAATGACATTTAAACAATATAGCAGATTCAACAAGAAAAACAGCTATCAACAAAATATAGTGGAACATCAAAATTCTATCTACATTTTGGATGTAAAAACAAAAACCCACTGCGTTTATCGCGCTAAACGCAATCTTTATAAGATTGTTAAATTTTCTTTTTTCCGATATCACCGATACCAAGGCAAAAAGCATATTGGAATAAGAAAATATAACAATTGCCGAAAACATCAACACAACAAACATTATTATATATTCTCACCCCTTTACAAAATTTTAAAAAAGATCTTAATTCAAAAATACTACATAATAGATCCATTTTGACTTATCATGAATTATAGCATACAATCACACATAATTCTATCTCTATTTTTTTAAAAAAACAAAGATAAAAAATGAATTTATTAGTATTACAAAACTAATTTCTATATACTTTTTATTAATTTCTGTTATTTTTTTGTTTTACTTTTTATTGCAAAAAACAAAACCAACCCGGAAACTATCAACAATCCACCAAATATTGCCCACCCAAAATCGCTTAATGGTGACGTCACAAATATAGCAGTAGGTCCATCTGCTCCGCCTATAACTCCAATCGAAACGGCTTTATCCATTGTACTTTCTACGTTCATTATCCGTTCCACTCCGTTGACCAAACGATTTTTTGGTACATCTCGGGGTCTGTATCCCCTTCTGTCGAGAAACAAAGCACCCTTGAGTTTTCATCAAGACAAAGGCCCTCGCGCAGTTCTTTGTATTCGTCCATAAGCATAATTGCGATAGCCGTTCCCGCAGGAACTGCTCCCGATTCGCCCGAAACAATCGGCATGTCACCTTTAATCGGTGCTGCAAGGACACGCATTCCGAAGGCACTCACCCAATCGGGACAGGAAACAAAACAAGTTGCGTTATCTCGTAGTATCTCCCACGAGATCGTGTTTGGTTCTCCACATGCAAGCCCTGCCATTATAGATGAAATTTCGCCCGAGACAATCTTCGCCCTTCCGCTTCCGTCCAATGCCCCTTTATAGAAGCAATCTGCCGCATCCGCTTCAACGACTATGACTTTCGGACAGTTTTGCTTATATTGATTTGAAAAATATCCCTGTACAGCACTTGCAAAAGAACCCACTCCGGCTTGCACAAAAACGTGGGTCGGAGCTTTGCCGAACGTCTCGTTAAACTGCTCGTCTGCTTCTTTCGGAATTGTGCCATAACCTTGCATGATCCAAGAAGGAATATCTTGATATCCTTCCCATGCTGTGTCTTGAACGACAACCCCATTTTTAACCTTTGCGGCTTCTGCAGCAGCTTTTCTTACACATTCATCATAGTTGTATTCTTCAATCTGTGCGAAAGCTCCTTCGGAAAGTATGTTATCAAGGCGAGCTTTTGAAGTTCCTTTTGGCATATAAACAAAGGCTTTTTGCCCAAGTTTTTTTGCCGCCCAAGCTACAGCTCTGCCATGATTTCCGTCTGTTGCGGTGTAAAACGAAACTTCCCCTATCTTGTCTTTTGTGTCAGAAGAAATAAGCGTGTTAAAATCAAGATTTGATATATCAACATCTAAAACTTTAGCTATATATTTTGCCATCGCATATGAACCGCCAAGAACCTTAAACGAATTAAGTTCGAAACGATATGATTCATCTTTTACGGCAAAACTCTCAACATTAAGTTTATTCGCAAGTTTTCCAAGATTTGCAAGCGGTGTTTGTTGATATCCCGGTATGCTTTCATGAAACTTCAATGCGATATCCGCATTTTCTTTTGACATAACATCAAGCATGTCTTTTTTGCCTTTAGGCATTTCGTTAAAACAATATTTCATCTGTTCCATTTCTTTCAATCGCCCCTTTTCATTTCTAGTTTTATTTTAACCTTTTTATACCGCACAATCAATATGTAATAGTTATTTTTTTAATTTTGTGCATAAAAATTAATATAACTTTATTATATATTATATTGAAACTTAAAAGACTATACACCAATTCTGTGTATTATAGACTTGATAAACTCAAAGAATTGGGTATAATAATCTTAAAATGAACACTTATACATCTTGAAGAAAATCGATTTTTTTAAAATTGAAAGTTTTTTATAGAAAAAAAACATCATTTGTAGTATAATGACTTTAATTTATCAATTTTTTATTCATATGGACTAACTTTTCCCGGAGGATTTTTGCATGTCTTTAAACGAAAACAAACAACAACATAATGATGAATTAAATAACATTCCCGAAAATGACAAACCAATCGGAGAGAACGATAAACCCAACAAAGAAAATGAAATCAGTGATTCGATATCTAAAATCGAGATACCGAAACTTATCGAACATGATGATTTTGCAGCTGACAAAGAGAACGACACAAAACTTTTGAGCGATGATTTAGATAAAAAAATAAGCGATGATGAAACTGTTGAGCCTATCGAAGATGTATCAAAACAGGACGAAAAACAAAAAGAATCTGAAAAACAAACTACGCAACAAGATATGTCCACCGACGTCGATAAGCTAATAAAAGAAGTTTCACAAGAGCAAACCGAAAATAAAATTGATCAACAAAATCCAAAAAGCAACGAAAACAAACCACAAACGCAAGATAATAATATCAAGGTTCAAAAGTTTTCGGGGCCTGCTGAACCGAGTATGCCCGATTTTTCGCTTCCTCGGGATTTAAGGCGTCTACCCGAAGTTATAACCAAACGAGATAAACGCCCAAAATATGGGAAGAAAATAGCGTTTGGTGTTTTTCAAGTTTTTTTCGGCTTACTTTGTCTTGTCGTTATTGCGCTTGGTGTTTTGGGAGTTATTGTTTCGATGTATCTCCATCAAGCAACGCAAGGCGACGAAGAACTTCTTGATCTTAACCAAATTAAATTGACATACACGACCACTCTGCTCGCACTCAATGTCGAAACCGATGAATATGAACCATATCAACAAATCTTTGGCGAAGAAAACCGCCAATGGATTGAATACGAAGACATGACAAGTACACTTATTAATTCGATTGTCGCTTCGGAAGACAGAAGGTTTTGGACACACAACGGGGTCGACTGGGGTAGAACTATTCTCGCAACATTGAACCAATTTGTACCCTCCCTTGATATTTCCGAAACCTCATTTGGAGCTTCAACTATTCATCAACAGCTAATTAAAAATCTAACGGGAGAAAACGAAGCGGACGGTTTTGAGGGATACCTTAGAAAGATGCGTGAAATCTACCGCGCTTTTGTCCTTAACAATGAATTTTCCAAAGAGCAAGTGCTTGAAGCATATCTCAACACGTTCAGGCTTTCGGGAACGATTGCGGGAATTGAATCAGCCGCGAACAACTATTTTGCAAAAACCACCGAAGAACTCACAGCCGCGGAATGTGCCGCGATTATCTGTATAACAAAATCCCCCAACGAGCTTGACCCATACACAAACCCCGATAACAACAAACGTGAACGTGACATTGTTCTTTTCCAAATGCATGACTATGGATATTTGACCGACGCGGAATATGCCGCGGCACAAGCCGAAAGCGACAACATGGTGTTTAACACCGAGCAATACTATTCAAGGCTAAACGAAACCTACACATTTTTCACCGACACCGTTATACGTGAAGTTATAGCCGATTTCCAAACCTATCTTGGTTTGTCCTCTGCACAAGCTAATGACCTTTTATATACCGGAGGCCTTAGCATCTACACAACTATCGACCATGAGCTTCAAGGATATGTCGACGAGTCTATGGAATATCCCGGCGGGCCCGTGACTTGGGAAGCTTCCGCAAGAACAAGTTCGGAAGAAGCGGGTGCAACCCTTCAAGGAGCTTCGGTGATACTTGATTTTAACGGAGAACTTAAAGCCATTGGCGGAGCTTTAGGCGAAAAAGAAAAAAGCTTAACCACAAACTACGCCGTCGACGTCCCAGAAAAACAGGTTCTTCGATGAAACCGATCGCCGCTTATGCTCCTGCTCTTGAAGTCGGCGCAATAAGCTATGGCACAATGCTTCCCGATGCACCGGTTCAGATATATGAAGACAGCCAATGGCCACAAAACTATTCCAACTCCTATGGTCAATATGGAACATCCGTTTCACTTTCAACAGCTATTGCCGTTTCGCTCAACACAACAGCGGTTTACACACTTAATCTCATAGGCCCCGAGTTCGCGTATGACTTTTTAACAACAAGACTCGGAATTACAACTCTTGTCGGCGAAGGCGCCGTTAACGACAAAACTTTGTCACTCGCACTTGGTGGATTAACATACGGAGTTTCGGTCTACGAGATGACGGCGGCATATCTTCCGTTTGGAAATGGTGGATACTATTATCAACCACACAGCTACACAAAGATTGTAGACAACAAAGGCAACATCATTCTTGATAAATCTGCATTGATACAGCCTATCAAAGCGTTGTCCGACAGCACAGCATATCAGATGAACTTGCTGTTGCAAGACGTTATGCACTCACCCGGAACCGGGGCCGCCGCTTCGTTCACAACCGATCTTCCTTTAGCCGGAAAGTCCGGAACCTCAACAGGAACGCTTGCCGGATCGTACGATTATTGGTTTATAGCAATGACCCCATACTATTGCATGGGAGTTTGGGAAGGTTATGTTAATCCCGAGATGCCTCTTTCCTATTCAAGCCCGAGCTATTCTGGGCCTCGTATGGCATGGAAATATGTTATGAGTAGGGCTTCAGAAGACGCAGAATATCTCGACTTTCCTGATTCCGAATCAGTAGTTTCAAGATACACCTGTTCTATAACGGGCGACCTTGCCAACGGAACTTGCCCTAGGGTTTTGTCCTATTTCAACTCTGATGCATTACCGGAATATTGCCCTGTTACCCACGCGACAGAAGCGCCACCGGCGTGATAGTACTAGACTAAAATCTAAAATTTAAAGACTAAAGAATTTTTATGGAGTTAGTATTAAAATTTCATAAAAAAATCTTTAGTCTTTTTGTTTTTAACAGTATTATTATCCAACAAAATTACCATAATAATTTATTTTAAAAAAATTTGTTGACAAACGTTCATTTTTTCTTTATATTATTACTATTGTCCAAAAAAGGAGGGCAAAAAACCCGGGGAATTTTCTCTAACTGTAGCCATGCTTTTGCGTGGTGTAACAAACCTTTTTGCGGGGTCAGAGGGAACGAACCGACCGTCACAAGGCGGAACAAAAATTTTTAATGATGCGCTGGAATGCGTGTCGACCGCAAAGGGGTAGAACCATGAAAAACAATATCGTAGTGCGTCTTGAAAACATCAGCGTTTCGTTCGGCAAAGAAGAGATTCTTTCGTCGCTCTCTCTTGATATCCACGACAGAGAGTTTGTAACGCTTTTGGGTCCTTCAGGATGCGGAAAAACCACAACTCTGCGTATAATCGGAGGATTTTTATTTCCCGATTCAGGTAGGGTTATTTTTGATGGTAAGGATATTAAAAATGTCCCGCCATACAAAAGAGAGGTCAACACCGTGTTTCAAAGATACGCGTTGTTCCCACACCTTAACGTGTTTGACAACATCGCGTTTGGTCTTCGAGTAAACAAAGTTCCCGAAGAGCAAGTAAAAGACAAAGTCGCCGAAATTTTGGAACTTGTCAACCTTAAAGGCTTTGAAACCAGAAGAATTAACCGAATGTCGGGTGGACAACAGCAACGCGTTGCAATTGCACGGGCGCTTGTTAACCAACCGCGAGTACTTCTTTTGGACGAACCTCTCGGAGCACTTGACTTAAAGCTTAGAAAGGAAATGCAAGTCGAGCTTAAACGTATTCAACAAAGCCTTAACATTACGTTTATCTATGTCACACATGACCAAGAGGAAGCCCTTACGATGTCGGATACCGTTGTCGTTATGAACGACGGAATTATCCAACAAATAGGCTCACCGATGGACATCTACAACGAGCCCGCCAACGCTTTTGTCGCCGACTTTATTGGGGAAAGCAACATCTTAAACGGTGTTTTCCAAAAAGACAAGTTGGTCGAATTTGCCGGAGCAACGTTTAAATGTGTTGACAAAGGTTTTGACAAAAAAGAATATGTCCAAGTTGTTGTTCGACCGGAAGACATCATGCTCGTTTCGGAATCAAAAGGCAGTTTAACCGGAATTGTAAAAAGCGTTGTGTTTAAAGGAGTTCACTATGAAATGATAGTGGAACAAGGCAACTATCTTTGGAAAGTTCATTCAACTTCGTTTGAGCAACCCGGAACCATTGTTGGAATGGATATTGGACCCGATGAAATCCATATCATGAAAAGAATGGAGGACGAAACGATTGCTCAACTCTAAAAAATACGCAACTCCATACATTATATGGATGGTTATATTTACAATCGTTCCTTTGGGCCTTGTCGTTATGTATGCGTTCACCGACAGCACAGGAGCGTTTACGTTTCAAAACCTCGCAGACATAGGAAAATACACCTCTGTTTTCTCGCGTTCGATCTGGCTTGCGGCGATAGCAACCACTATTTGCCTTGTGCTTGCGTTTCCGCTTGCATATAAAATGTCGCGAATGAGCGAAAATCGACAAACAATTATGCTTATGCTTATCATGCTCCCCATGTGGATGAATTTCCTTTTGAGGACATATTCATGGATGTCGATTCTTGAAAACAACGGACTTTTAAATAGTTTTTTTGGTCTTTTCGGAATTGGACCTTTTAAGATGATTAACACCCAAGGCGCGGTTGTTCTCGGCATGGTTTACAACTATCTGCCGTTTATGATTATGCCGCTTTATTCGATAATGACCAAGATAGACAACTCTGTGGTCGAAGCAGCCCAAGACCTAGGTTCAGATAACAAATCGGTTTTAACAAAGATTCTAATTCCGCTTTCCATGCCAGGGATTTCAAGTGGAATTCTAATGGTTTTTGTCCCGTCAATAAGCACGTTTATAATTTCAAGAATGCTAGGCGGCGGCGGAAATCTTTTGATTGGTGACCTTATCGAGATGCAGTTTTTGGGCAACGCCTATAACCCCCACCTCGGCTCGGCGCTCGCGCTCGTCCTCATGGTGTTGGTGCTTTTATGTATGAGCATTTTAGGCAATGCAGACAACGAAAGCGCGGAGGAGATGTATAAATGAAAAATAAATCTATCTATTCTTCCGCTTACATGTTTGTTGTGTTCCTGTTTTTATATGCGCCAATTGCTGTGCTCATATTCTTCTCATTTAATGAAAGCAAAAGCAGGACTAATTTTACCGGCTTCACGCTAGATTGGTACAGAGAGCTGTTCCAAAACGAGATGATTTTACAGTCCCTCATGGTAACGCTAATCGTTGCCGCGTTATCTTCCGTTATTTCAACCGTTCTTGGAACTGCCGCTTCTATCGGCATGTACAGCATGAAACGTGCTCCAAGATCGCTTCTTATGAACCTTACGTTTATTCCGATAATTAACCCCGAGATTGTTACCGGTGTCTCGGTGCTCCTTTTGTTTACCGTTTTAAGAAGCATTTTTGCGGTATTTGGCGCTAACTTCGAGATGGGAATTGGTACGCTTGTGCTTTCCCACGTTGTTTTCTCGGTTCCGTATGTAATTCTTTCGGTCAACCCTAAACTTCGTCAGCTTGACAAAAGCATATACGACGCGGCGCTCGACCTTGGCTGTGACCATAAGCAAGCGTTAAGAAAGGTTGTTATCCCCGAGATAATGCCCGGAATAATCACGGGATTTTTGATGGCGCTAACCTATTCTATCGATGATTTCGTAATCAGTTACTTTACTTCGGGTACTGCGCAAAACCTTTCAATCGCCATCTTCTCGATGACAAGAAGAAAGGTAAGCCCCGAGATAAACGCACTTTC
>CAYJFO010000069.1:0-10507 GCA_964369645.1 uncultured Oscillospiraceae bacterium
GTCTGCTAGTTTTTCGATATCTTGCGCGCTGTCGTCCTGGTTAAAAAACCTTACGTCAATACCAAGCTTTTTAAGCGACACGCTAAAAAGATTAGACGTTCCGCCGTAGATGTTGCGCGCGGTAATTATATTATCGCCTTGTTCACAGATATTAAGAATCGTCATGAGCGTTGCCGATTGTCCCGACGCCGCCGCAACCGCCGCAACCCCTCCTTCAAGCGCCGCCAACTTGTTTTCAAGCACCGCTACGGTTGGGTTTGATATCCTTGAATACATGTGATTGTCGCTTTTAAGATCAAAAAGATCCGCAACGTCACAATTTTGTGTGTAACGATATGTCGTACTTTGTGCTATCGGGGCGACATGGGGTTCGCTGTTTTCGGGGGAATATCCCGAATGAATACATTTTGTTTCGATTTGTTTATGTTCCATCTTTCTTACTCCTTCTATTTGCAACGTGTTGCACATTCCACTACATCAAAAAATATCCCAACAGAATTTCAACGCCAGCTATTATGAGCGTTAAACTTGAAATCGAAAACACAAACGTTTCGGCACGCTTATAGTCGATGTACGGTTTTAAAACTCTTGAAACTATCGCCGGCAAAAACACGCACAGCAAAAATACATTTGGTATAAAATATCTGACTTGTACTCCAAGTATTGAAGTTGACCCAAGCGTTGACCAAATACAATAAAAAGCTGTAACGGTAATAATATACTGTGCGAAAAACAAAACGCCCGAAATAACGCTGTCTTTTTGTGTGAAGTTTCTCTTTTCTGTTCCCGAAATGGCAAGCACGGAACAAGCAACGGACAGCGGAACTAAAAGCGGAGTTAGCGTTGTTTGAAGATCTAAACTTCCAAACAAGCCGTGCATTCCCAAATAGTATCCGTTTTGATACCCGTCCACAAGCATAACCATAGCGTATCTTATCGGGTTTGACAGGATGTATTTAATCTGTGCCGAGGTATTTACCCATTCGAGATCAGCCGACGGGGGAATTCCAATGTTAAACGCATCGGCGTAAAGCAAAGAGCCTTGCCAAAACGCAAGCCCCGATGCCACCAAAGCAACGAACAAAAAGAGCGGATTTATGTTTCTACTTTTGTGTGTAAACCCTTTCGACCCCGCAAAAACAAAAAACGCAAGCGGAAGATATGTCGGCTTAACCATAATCGCGAGCCCAAAAGCTATTAGCATAATAACTATATCCGAAAGCTTTTTTTGGCTTTTTGCCACAACCGAGAAAAATATTATAATTCCCGAAAAAAACAACGTGTCGTAGTTAACCGACGACGCGATATAAACGGTTATCGGCAAAAGACAGGTTACGACAATCGCATTTTTATATCGTTCAGCGTTTCTAATCGCGTAGTACGCCGCCGCGGCAAACATCAAAAGCCCGCCAATTCTCGCCGCATACAAAAGAACCAAGCCGTTGTCGGTAAAGATATCGGCAACCACCATTAGCGCTGCCGACGGAAGATATGGCAAAACCAACTGAACGCTCGTTTTTGTAAGCCGTCCGTCATATTCCGTTTGATAGGTTTGATTATATCGCGCTATGTCAACCGGAACGGTTGATATCTCTTTATTTTTTATGTTGTTGATATATTCCGCCGGAAAAATGTCAATTAGATGGTTTATGCTGTTTGGAAACTCAAAGTCATATTCAAACGTCAAGTCACCTTTCGAAATAGTATATGCCCTTTGAAAGTGTGACGTTTCATCGGGGGATTGGAGCGGAGCATTGGCAAACACCATCAAAATCCCAACCAAGATTATGACCGCCGCAACCTTGCTTTCAAGCGCTTTGAACTTTTCAAATATCAACCACGCAACAAAATAACAAGCGGAAACACCACCCAAAGCAAATATTATTATAGATTGCCCAAGCGCGTTTGCAGAGGAAAACATTAAACTCGCCACATACGCGGACAAGCCCCCTATCGCGGCAACAATGAAGTACACTTTAAACCATAGTATCCCGTAGCTTTTTCTAATCACTATAAGACCTATTGAAAACAAAGCCATAACCGACATAGCCCAAAGCAGGGTACGAATAGGTGAGATGTTTTCAATTGGATTTTCTCCCGGGTTAACCGTTATGCCGAAAAAGTCTATATCAGATCGCACAATCTCGGTAGGATAGATGCGAATTTCGTCTATCCTTGTAAAATCGCTTTCGGCTTTATATCCCTCGTCGGTCTTAACCAAAGGAACAGAAAAAGTCCCCTCGACCACCCCCGATTTTCCCGTAAAAAACAAAAGTTTCGTCGTTGTGTCTGTTTCGTCGGTATTAAGCGCAACATCTATTCTTTTAGCTTTGATACCGCCAACATCCAAAATCTCAAAGTACGAGTTGTTGGCAAGGGTGTAGAAACTTCCGTCGTCGTTTTGTGAAAATTCAACCGTTTCAAAATCCCCCGCCGAAAACTCGACCTTTTCAAAACCGTCTGTCGAGGCGTTGTTGGTTAACACAACCAAAGCTGCCTCAAATATAACCGCAACCGCAATCGCGATTATAACCAACGAAAGCCATTTTAAGTTCGCTTTTTTTAACATTATTCCGATAAACCTTTCTGTTTAAGGCTTCCAACCGCATTTTAAAGCTCGATTAATTCATCGTACTTGAAATCTCTTTTCGCGATCTTTCCGATAACGTCAAACCACTGGGTTGGAGAGATTCCGTTTCCGGGGCGTTTAATCGTAAGATTTCTTTTTGAGAACTCTTCGCCCTTCATTATATCACACGACGCAACTATACTTTTGCGCGCAATCTGTTTGTTTTTAAGTTCCGATACTGTCGGTTTTTTGTCGCTTGAACCCAATGCTTTTTCGACGTTGCGAATAGCGGACACCATCGCCGCTAGCTCGTGTGGTTCAAGGCTACACGAATGGTCGGGGCCTTCCATAGTTTTATCAAGCGTGAAATGTTTTTCGATAACCTTTGCGCCAAGTGCTACCGCCGCTATTGGCGCTTCTATCCCCAACGTGTGGTCAGAATATCCAACCGTTCCGGAAAACTTCTTTTTAAGCCCGATAATCGCCTTTATATTTGCGTCCTCAAACGGGGTTGGGTATTCAGTGTTACAATGTAAGAGCGTAACCTCGCCGCTTCCGTTTTCTATAAGTATATCCCGTGCATACTGTATCTCGTCCATAGTGCTCATGCCGGTCGAAAGAATAACGGGTTTTCCAAGCGCCGCAACCGCCATTAGAAGCGGAAGATTTGTAATCTCACCCGACGGAACTTTGTAATATGGAATATCTAACGTTTCGAGAAAATCCAAACTGTCGAGATCAAACGCGGTTGAAAGGAACATAATTCCTTTTTGTTCACAGTATTCTTTAAGTTCCTCAAACTGGTTAAACGACAGATAAAGTTTTCGTACCATGTCAAGTTGGTTTTCGTCGCCGCCCGTCGTTGTCTTTTGATAGTCTGCCTTTTCCGCAAACTGTGATATGACGTTTTCCGGTATAAATGTTTGGAATTTAACGGCGTCGACGTTGGCTTTAACCGCTTCGTCTACAAGTTTTTTCGCAAGTTCGAAGCTTCCGTTGTGGTTTACCCCTGCTTCGGCAATGATCAAAACACTCATGAATTTTCCTCCTTTAATAATCTGTTATAGTTTGAAAACAGCTCTTTTGTCTGTTTGTCGGCTTGTAATTTTTTTAAAGGTCCCGCTTCTTTGTCCGAAAACCCTTTGAGGTCTAGCCTTGATTTAAGAAACCATCTGTCGATAAAGTTTTCCGCCGTTTCAAATATCTCGGCGTTAAGTCTTGTACAATCGGCTTTTTTCGCCACCGAAAGTTGAACCGCTTTGTTTAAAATAGCGCTTTCCAAACTGTCGCGATCGGCTAAAAATTCCGTAAGATCTATCTGTCCAAACGATATATTGTGCATTATTATCTCGTGTTTATACCAAAAAAGTTCTCCCTTTTTTTCGTCCTCGAAAAACGGCAGTTCGCCTTTTATCGAAAACGGAACAAACAACGAACGACACGGTACAGAACCCAGCGTCACATAAAACAAACCACTTTCCGGAACCGCAATAAATCCCCTTGTCGTCACAACGTCGAGTTTGTTTCCCCTATGCACACATATACTGTCCTGAAGTTCCTTGCTTATCTCGTCGTGGGAACGCAAAATCGACAAGAATGTCGAAGGGTATATCCCTTCTGCCGGTTGGTTTTCCGACATCTTTCCAATGCTGAACCCAAACACGGTTTTTCCGCGTTTTCCGTCACGCGCGTCAACAATGTCCGCATACATTTTAAATCGTCTGACCTGTGAACTTTTTTGTCCCGCAAACAATCCTTTATAAAAAGTCTTTTTAAAATTTATTTTTTCATCAAAATTTGATATCTCATAGTTTTGTTCAATTATATATTCGTTAGCCAGCGCCTCGATATCGTCGGCTTTTCGCGCAACCATCTTTTGCCCACACGTTTCAACAACATATCCTCCCTCGCTATCCGCAATTAAAAACGAACTGTCGCAAAGGGTCGGCGAGGCTAGTGAGCCACCACAACCAACGCTATGACTAGACAAGAGTTCCTTTACAAGTTCAACCCCGTCAAGCGCTGTTTTACATCTTTCGATTATAAGCCGACATATCTCTATTCCGAGAATGGCATCTTGTGTGCCCTTGTTTTTAGACATAACCTCGACGTTACCAACCGCCACGCCATGGGCGTTTATTCCGCTGTAACAACCATATCCGTCGAGCGGTTTAACCATAGCAACGGCATACGTTTCGGCGGCTTGCTTAATAGTTACGTTTAAAAGCTTAAGTTCGGGGTTGTTGCCCACATTATATTTTTTCGCCTTTTGTTTAAAAATTATGCTAGGTCGATTAACGCGATCGTTTGCGTTTTTCGCTAAAATAACTTTCTGTTCTCTCGTTATCTTTTTTTGAACCATCATACAGTTGCTCATAATATAAAACACTTCCTCATTAATTAAACTTTAGTCGTTAGTGCATTAGCTCTTAACCGGCACTCTCGCTTCAAACATTCCCTGTTGACTCATAAATTTTGAAAGATCCTCTTGATACAGTTGTTTAATAACATAAACGTCAAGGTTACGCCTTCCAAACATAACGCTTTCGTCGTATGTTCTAAAGAACAAATCGATATCAATAATTCCGCTCACCGCCGCTTCGCAATAGTCCGCTGCTATTGCGTATCCATATACAAACTCGCCGTCTGAGCTTGTTATATAAACCAGCGTTCCATACGGGATTACGTCGGGGTCAACCGCCACAAAACCGGGCGAAAGGTGCATACCCGACGCGCCGTATATTCCGGGGTCAAAGCTATACGCCGTGCAATCGGACGAAAAATGCGCAGTCTCAAACTCGGTCGGGACACCATTTTCTATCGAAAGCCCATCCAAAAACTCCGCCGAAAGGGTTGAAACTGTCGCGTCGCTGTTGCCGACAAGCGTAATCGAATCGACCGTGTGCGGGTCGTAATCTTCATACAAAAGGTTGGTTTTTACCAATTCACCGTCTATATAAACATCTTGATATGTCCTTGTCGCGACGCCGTCTACCATATCGGTTGTCGCAATATGTGTTATTCCGTCTTTCAAAAGAGGAGACTCGATAGTTAGCTGGCGCGCCGCTTCGGCCGAAGTTTCGGTTCTTTGCTCATACTCGACATCAACTTCTTGGATTACATCGCCGCTTTGAACCGTTTCGTCAATCCCCTTGGAAAGCACAGCCCCTTCGGGAACATAGATCTCGTTAGCCAAAAGAAGTTCGCCCACCGTCGTTTCGGTGGTGTAAACCGTTTTAACCGTTTCACCAATCGAAATAGAAACAGGAAACGCACGGTTTATATTAATATAGGCGTCGTCGCCCTCGTACGAAACGGAAAAGGTGTCCTGTTCTATAAGAACTACGTCGTTCTTCGCCAAATACGCCCCAACATCGTCCGGAACGGTTCCCGAAAGTTCCGCTATTTGTTGGCCGTCCTCTATTATATAAACGGTTGATCCGGTTAACATGAGAACGATTGATATAACGGATATAACCCCAACTATTGCCGCCGCAACGATAACGACTAGTTTTTTTTGCTTAAATTCCAACAACGACTTTTTAGGTTTAACCCCAAAATGGACGCTTTCATTCTCGCTGTACGAAGAATATATGTCTTCATAGCTTCTCTTTTTCGGTGGCTTAAACTCGTGTTTTGGTTCTTGTGGCTTTTTTATATCTTGTTGTGGCGAAGAAATACCCTCGATTATTTTTTTTATATCGTCGTTGTCCGAAACATGGCTAGATGCTTTTGGCATATCAAGCTTTGCAGACGGTGTCACAACGTTTTTTTTGTAAATTCTATCGGCTGCGAGACTTGACTTTTTAACCGAACGGTTGTATTCCTCAAAAGGATTTTGAGTTTTTCGTTTTTGTTCTTGTATCTCGTACAAGGTTTTTTTAGGTTCAATTTTTTGTTGTAGTTCTGTCGGGGTTGGTTGCTCGACGACTTTTTCTTCAACCGCGTGAGCGATATCTTTTTTCGGCATATCTTCGGTAAAAGATTTGAAAACCGCAAGTTCTCGGTCGGGCGGTTTTGTTTGCTTGTCGCTTGTTTCGATTGGTTTAAAACTAAGCTTTGCTACGTCCGAAAGATTAATAGCTTGTGTTTCAAACATCGGCTCAATCGGCGTTTCTTTTTCGCGAATTCTGTTTTGCGCTGTCTTGCTTCCTTTAAACAAAAACACCTCGTCCCCTATCTTTTCGGTGTTTTCTGTCTGGGTTGGCGGTTTTTCGGTTAGAGAAAACCTTTCAAACACGACGGAACCTATCTCTTTTTTTGTGGACGGCATGTCGATTACGTCGTCGAGAGGCCGCGTGGTTTGGTTTGCACGATCCAACGCCATAAACGCTTCCGATTGAAACGAGCTTTTTTGCGGAACAGGTTTCGGTTTTGATATATCCTCGTCCTTTTTAAGCTGTTCGACAAGCTGTTTAATATCGCTTAAATCGGTCATCTTATTATCTTGTTTTTTTTCATTCATCTTGATTATCCACCACCCCAAAACCGCTTATGTCGCCGCGAACCATAGCCCCAAACGTTTTGACCGAAAGATTTTTATATTCGGTTTCTTTTTGGCGTATAAACTCTTTTATATTTTGACGCTCGGAACAACCGTCTTTTGGGCATTCGCTTTTAACGGTCGGAAGATTTTCTCGTCTTAACGCGTTTAATATATCCTGTTCTCTACAAAGAACAAGCGGCCGTATCATAGTTATATCTTTTCTCGAAAGGTATGACACCGGTTGGAAAGAACCTATTCGCCCTTCGTGGAAAAGGTTCATGAAAAACGTCTCAACCGCGTCGTCCATATGGTGTCCGAGCGCAATCTTGTTACAACCATTTTCGACACAAAGGTCGTGGAGCATACCGCGGCGCATTCTTGCACAAAGCGAACATGGATTTTTTTCTTTACGTATATCAAATATAATCTTTCCGAGTTCCGACCTTTTTATAACAAGCTTTATCGAAAGTTTTTCGCAAAGTTTTTCTATCTCTTTAAAATCTGTCTCGATGTTGTTAAAACAAGGGTCGATAACGATAGCGACAAGCGAAAAATCTATGTTAGAATAACTTTTTAATTTGGCAAGACAATAAAGAAGCGCAACGCTATCTTTGCCCCCCGAAACCCCAACGGCGACGTTGTCGCCGTCCTCTATCATGTTGTATTGAACACATGCCTTTCGGACACGTCCTTCGATACTCTTCATTAAACCGCCCTTTAAAATTAGTTTAAAATTTCTTTTTTGAAAATAATCTTTACAGGAAATTGTACCATAAAAGGACAGTATAAATCAATGTATAACGTATTAACAGTTAAGGTTTTTGCCACAAACTAGGTTACTTGTATAACATAAACGTCTTTTGCGCGAAAAACTATCTCTCCGTAGTTTAAAAGTACATCGTGTAAAACCGCAAGTCCCATATCTTCGCCAAGCTTTTTTTCAAGCGGTCCTACAACTATATATTGTATCTCGTATCTTTCGAGTATCTCGCGCGAATGTTCTATATCGTTGAAAAAATAAACTGCTTTGACTTGTTCTTTTCTTTCGTTAATCGCTGTGTCCGCCGCGCCTTGGTCGGACGGATTATGTCGCCAAAGAAGCTCGTGTGACGTCTGTCCGATAATCGTCGAAAGCCCCGTATACGACGACACAAGCGCATAGTTAGAAAAGCTCGCGCCGTACGCCTCGAGTATATTAAATTCGCCCTCTTTTGTTTCGTTAAGCCACCTTGCAACCTCGACAACCCCCGAAAGCTCGCCATAGCTGTTACCCGGAATTTCAGGTGCGTCCATGTTTTCAACATATGAAAATCCGCTATCGAGACCTTTAAAGAGGGTTTCGCTCTGTCCGCTGTAAAATGTCAAAGCTTGTTTAAACGAAACGAAAGGATATGTTCCAACTATAACTATCATAAAAACCGTTGTTACAACGGCTATCAAAGAAACAACAATCTCCGACTTTTTTCTGTTTTGGTCAAACGATGAGTTTAAAAGAAAAATTGTCGATTTTATAAAAGCAAAAGCCAAAGCAAGAGAAAGCAAAATAAACCCTTGATAGGTGAATTTAAACATCGTGTTGCTTCGGACATGTCCATAGTATATATCAACAACATAAACTATCTCGGGGACTATTATAAGAATTACGCCATAAACAGCAACCGCCAACATAAATACGTTGGTTGCAAAAAGCAATTTTTGTTGGCGTTCTCGCTTAAACTGCGTCGCCACAATCGCTATCAACACCAACACACCCACAAGGTGTGCGCCCCAAACCAAGACAAACTGCCACGGCTCTGTTGTGGTCGGAACAAGTTTAATCGAGTTTGAAAACATCGTAAAATTTAACGAGAACGTAAGCGCCAATATGTTTGCTATGGCGAATGAAGAGGCAAACGCCGCGACTATCTTTAGTATGACAGATTGTTTTGTATTTTTTGTTTTGTACAAAGCAAACGATAAAAACGCGATTACCGAATATAGTAAAACGTATGCAATAGGCTCGGTTATAAAAAGAAACACGGCGGCACACGCCCCACCAACAACCACTACCGAAACAAGATAAAGCCTGTTATTTGGGTCGTTTTTCTCTATGTTAAACAGCACAAGACAAAAGAGGATTACCCCGAAAAACCCTGTGTATATAATATAATCCCAATAGTTTGTCATCTGCATCGTTCCAAGCAAAACCCCTGTGGCGACACAAAAAAAGCCTATCGGTCGTTTGTC
Source organism: uncultured Oscillospiraceae bacterium (assembly GCA_964369645.1). Taxonomy (GTDB): domain Bacteria; phylum Bacillota; class Clostridia; order Oscillospirales; family Ruminococcaceae; genus CAYJAY01. The sequence goes on from CAYJFO010000069.1 coordinate 9,282, forward strand.
GTCTTTATTTAAAACTCGTTTTAATAATGCATACATAACACCTATGAACAAAACCACAAGTATAATGCTTGAAACGTGTGCGTGTAGGTCTTTAAGTATATACGAATATGACGGAAATTCGTGGATAGTTTGATCGCTATTGTCGGGGTTGTGGCCTATAAACCTTGTTGAGTTGAAAAAGTAATAGGTCGAAACATCGCTTTCGCTCGGGACAATCCCCCATTGGACAAGAAGCTTTAAAAAACCGTTTGCCGGGTGGTTTTCGCCATAGAAAAAACTATGGGCATTGCCCGAAAAGTTTACAAGGAAAACCGCAACAATTCCAAAAAGCCACATGAACGCAGTTTTAATATATCCGCCAACCCTGTTTGTAACAAACGCCAACGTATCTTTCGCCACCGTTAAACCAATACTCAACGTCATGCCACACGCAAGCGAAGCTACCGACGTAACCGCCATACTGTAGTTTGCGCTAAAACCGCTCCCCAAAAGCTCCCCCGCAAACGCAAAGATATACTGTCCAAAATAGTAGTAGTTTATGCTTTCACTTGCAAACCATATATCGTTAGCCGGAAGAAAATCTGAACGGCGAATAGCCATTAGATAGCCGAAGTCCATCGGTTTTTCGGTAAAATAAAGGAACGGATAGATAGTCCCCGTCGTTGTCCAAAAAACCAAAAACAATAAAAACACAAGCTCAACGACAGCAAAGATTTTGATATCTTTTGTCGTTATCTCCGTTTTAAAGGTTGATTTTTTCAAAAAAACGAACGACCCAACACACAAAATTATTACAGCAATCAAACAGCTAAAAAATGAGAATTTCAATATTTTAAGATAGGACAGTTGCCAAAGCACCAACGCCGAAAGCAAAAGCCCAACCGTTTTTCCAAACAGATATCCTTTATCAAAAAAATCTTTAAATAAAACCGACGTTAACGGAAGCGTTATAATCGAAAAAACAAAAAACAACAGCCACCATTTAACAAGCTCGATAAAATCGGTTTTAAACATAATAACCGAAACAAAAAGTACCGCTGAGATTAAAACAGCGCAAAAAAGCAGTTGATTAACATCTTTTCTGTTAAAGTTTAAATTTATATTTCGTTTTTTAAAACCTTTAATCATGTTTTTGACGTCGCGCATGTTTTGTCCTTCCGGCAAATTTTCAATAAGTTTTAACTGATATTGTATCGTTATGTTTGTTTTTTGCGGAGTGAAAAAAA
>CAYJFO010000070.1:0-10392 GCA_964369645.1 uncultured Oscillospiraceae bacterium
GAAATGCTTTTGGCATTTAAAAGTAGGGGAGGGCGTTTTGCCCTTCCCGGTCTTTATTTTACAGTTATTTTGGTGGTTAAGAATTAGCTTTTGAAGCATGTGAAAAAATTCAATTCCTTATTTTTTTATAATTTGTTCGGAAATTTTTGTTGTTTTTATGTTATAATAATAAAAGTGCGCAATTCATACAAGGGATGTAATGCATACTTTTTATGCATCATTAATTAAATTACGGAGTTTTATATATAAATGAAAAAAGATAACATCAAAAAGAAAGTTGCTTTCTTTGAATGGATAGACAGTCTTATAGTAGCGTTTGTTATTATATTGATACTGTTTGTTTTTGTGTTTAAGTTTTATATCTCGATTGGGGGATCTATGCTTCCGACGATTAACGAAAACGAAAGGGTTTTTGTGTGGAGCTTATTTTACAAGCCGAACAATGGAGATATTGTTATTATAGATGCACGTAATGTACCGTCAATTAATGACTCTATAATTAAACGAGTTATAGCAACCGAGGGTCAAGAGGTTGACATAGACGAGGTTACAGGGGAACTTACGGTGGACGGAATCCCTGTGGATACCCCTATTGAAAGCACGGTTGATAACATAAACGGTGACGTTGTATTTCCGCAGATTGTGCCGAACGACAGCGTATTTGTTTTGGGTGACAACCGCGGCGCCTCCCACGACAGCAGGTTTTCCGATATAGGCATGGTTGACCAAAACTTGGTTATCGGAAAAGCTATGTTTAAAATTTCACCGAGTTTTGAGGTTTTGTAATGAACATTGAGAATATTGCAACGATACAATGGTTTCCGGGGCACATGACCAAGACATTTCGCGTAATGGAAACAGAACTTAAAAATGTTGATATGATAATCGAACTTCTCGATTGCCGAATACCGTTTTCAAGCAAGAATCCGTGGCTTGAAGAGGCTTCTAAAGATAAACCAAAACTTTTAGTTTTAAATAAATGTGATCTTGCAAACTCGGAAACTACCGAACGCTGGATTAAATACTATAAACAAAAAGGTTTTGGAGCGATTGCCGTTTCGAGCAAAGACAAAAAAACCGAAAAAAAGATTATCGACGCGGCGCTTGTCATGATGAAAGATAAGATTGAAGCGTTACAAAAAAAAGGCATGGTAAAGGCGACTATGCGCGCTATGGTGGTTGGAGTTCCAAATGTCGGAAAATCCACACTTATTAACTGTCTTGCAAAAAGCGCAAAGACCAAGGTTGCGGACAAACCGGGCGTAACGAGGGGTAAACAATGGATTTCGCTTGGAAACATAGACCTTCTCGATATGCCGGGTGTATTATGGAACAAATTCGACGACAAAAAATCCGCCGTTCTTTTGGCTATAAGTGGGGCGATTAAAGACGACGTTGTCGACATAACTGAACTTGCTTGTGTTCTTTTAGAGATGCTTAAAGAAACAAACGAAAAGAACATACTTGAAAGATATAAATTAAGTTCCCCTTTACCGGAGCAAGGATACGAGATACTTGAACAAATAGCGTTTAAAAGAGGAATGATTGTCTCAAAAGGCGAGCCGGACTATGACAGGGCGGCGATTAATGTTATAGATGAATTTAGGGGTTGTAAGCTTGGCAAAATATCGCTTGAGGAGCCACCTTTATAATGTTTTCAGAGCTTTTGGAATTTGACCGAAAACTTAAACAAAACTACGGCGAATTTTTAGCCGGAGCAGACGAAGCCGGGAGAGGACCACTTGCGGGTCCTGTTTGTTGCGCGGCGGTGGTTTTAAAACAAGATGTAAACATTGAAGGGCTTAACGACTCAAAAAAATTAACCGAAAAAAAACGAGAAGCGCTTTTTGACAAAGTTATTGAAAACTGCCTTTCGTATAGCATTGTTTTTGTTGACAACAAAACTATCGACGAAATCAATATATTAAAAGCTTCGCTTCTTGGGATGAAACAGGCGGCAGAAAGCCTTGAAACAAAACCTGATATTCTTTTAATCGATGGAAACTTTGCGGTTGAAACCGATCTTTGTAAGGCGGTAGCGGTTGTCAAAGGTGACGGAAAATCAGCGGCTATTGCGGCGGCTTCGATACTTGCCAAAGTTTCAAGGGATAGATATATGAAACAGCTTGACTTGGAGTTTCCCGAATATGGTTTTGCAAAACACAAAGGTTATCCGACAAAAGCACATTATCAAGCCGTTGACCAACATGGCATAACAAAATATCACAGAAAAACCTTTTTAAAAGGCAGGGTGTGAAAGGAAAATTTAAAGACTATGAGTGTAAAAAGAATGTTAGGGCTTGCCGGCGAACAAAAGGCAAAAGAATATTTGATTGGAAAAGGATATAAATTTGTAACGGAAAACTACCATTCAAGATTTGGTGAGATAGATTTAATCATGTCGAACGAAACGTTTATAGTTTTTGTCGAGGTTAAAACCCGTAAAACGAACCCTGTAGTTAGCGGAGTTGAAAGCATCACTCCGGCAAAACAACGAAAGATAATCGTAACGGCAGGGGATTATATAGTTAAAAAGATGCCCGATTTGCAACCTAGGTTTGATGTCGTTACCGTTACACATAAAGACGGCGAGTATTATATAGACGAGCATTTAGAAAATGCGTTTCATTAAATAGCGGAGGCAAGATATGTTATATACTTCTACAAGAAACAGCGAGATAAAACTTAAAGACTATGAGGCGATTTTAAAAGGTATAAGCGACGACAAAGGACTTTTTGTTCCAACAGAACTGCCAAAATTTTCTTTTGATGAAATCGAGGCGCTTTCAAAAAAAAGTTATTCGCAAGCTGCAGCGTTTGTGATATCAAGAATTTGTGACAATTTCTCGATTGAACAACTTGAAACGTTGGCACAGTCTGCTTATGGCTCGTTTGATGCTAACAGTTCGTCTGGTGAAGTAGATGCCGCGCCGTTACATAACCTTGACGAGACTTCGTCTGTGCTTGAACTTTGGCATGGACCTACCGCTGCGTTTAAAGATATAGCGTTACAACTTATGCCGCGTTTGTTTTTTGCGTCAAAGCAAAAAGCCGGTAATGATAACACGACGCTAATAATCGTTGCAACATCGGGGGACACAGGCAAGGCCGCTCTCGAAGGTTTTTGTGATGTCGAGGGAATTAAGATAGCGGTCATGTATCCGCGCCACGGAGTAAGTGAAACCCAACGCCTACAAATGGCTACCCAAAAAGGTGACAACGTTTTAGTGGCGGGGATTGACGGGAACTTTGACGACGCGCAAAGGATAGCAAAAAAGCTTATGACCGACAATAGCTTCATAGAAGGCATGAAGCAAAAAAATATAGAACTTTCAAGCGCAAACTCGATAAACTGGGGGAGGCTTGTTCCGCAGATAGTATATTATTTTTGGAGCTATTCAAAACTTTTAGAGCAAAAAACTATAAGCCGTGGCGAAATGCTTAACTTTTGCGTGCCAAGCGGAAACTTTGGGAACATTCTTGCCGGATACTACGCTAAACTTATGGGAGTTCCCATAAACAAACTTATATCGGCATCTAATATAAACGACGTTTTATATGATTTTATAAATAGCGGAGAGTATGTCTCAAAAAGAGGTTTCCACAAAACAATCTCGCCTTCGATGGACATTCTTGTCTCAAGCAACATCGAACGACTTTTATATCTTATATCGGACGGAAACACAAAAGACGTCGCAAGTTACCTTGAGAACCTTGAACAAAACGGAAGCTATAAAGTTTCAAGTGAACAAATGCAGACGATTAAACAAAACTTTTTCGGCTATAGATGTGATGAGAAACAAACCGAAACAGAGATCAAAAGGGTTTATGATACTTTCGATTATCTAATAGACCCGCATACGGCGGTAGCGACCAACGCATATGAACAGTATAAAGAGCAAACAAAAGACACCACACATACGGTAATTGTGTCTACCGCGAGTCCGTTTAAGTTTTCCGAAAGCGTTATAAAAGCTGTGTTTGACCACGACGAACAATATGTCGATGCCGTTAAGACACTTGAAAAGCTATCAAATATAATTGCTCCCGAATGTCTAAGAGGTTTAACCGAAAAGCTGGTTCGTTTCGAGGGTTGTTATAAAGAGCAAGAGATTGAACCGTTGTTTTTTGAATTTATAAAATAATCACAATGGAAGGAAGATGTAATGGCTTTGTTCGCTATTTCGGACCTTCACTTGTCGCTTGGAGGATCCAAACCTATGGATATCTTCCAAGGTTGGGATAACCATACCGAAAGGCTTTTGCACAACTGGAACAAGCTTGTTTCAAACGAAGATACCGTCATAGTTCCGGGCGACATATCGTGGGGGATTGATTTTAAAGAAGCGTTTGAAGATTTTAAATTTATCAATAATCTAAACGGAAAAAAGATCCTTTTAAAAGGTAACCACGATTATTGGTGGAGCACGATGACTAAAATGAATGGTTGGCTTTTGGAAAACGGTTTTGACACTATATCTATTTTAAACAACAACTGTTTCGAAGCAGAAGGGGTTGCCATCTGTGGTTCAAGGGGTTGGGTTATCGAAGAGGTACAGCAAAACGACAAAAAAATAATGGCTCGCGAATGTCAAAGATTAGAATTATCGCTTAAAGATGCGAAAAACAAAGGGTACGAAAAACTGTTTGTTTTTCTTCATTATCCTCCGATATTTAACCATGTTAAATCGGTAGAAATTATCGATGTTATGAAAAGATATGGGGTTGAAAAATGTTTCTTCGGACATCTTCACGGATATAGTTTTAATTGTGCGGTGACGGGAGAGGTTGACGGGATAAACTATAAATTAATTTCTGCGGATTTTCTTAAATTTTCCCCATATAGAGTGCTTTAAAATGTAGATTTATAAATAATTTTATGTTATAATAATTTAGTTTGAAAAAAACATAAGGAGTTAAAATAATAATATGAAACTTACAAATCATGCTAAGACCGAGGGCAATAAATACGAGATGACGGTAAACGTCGACAAAACCGAATTTTCTGCGGCAATTGACAAGGCATATAACAAGGTTAAAAAAGATATCGAGATACAAGGATTCCGCAAAGGTAAAGCTCCAAAAGCTTTAATTGAGAAAAAATTCGGAGACACCGTTTTTTACGATGATGCTATCGACTCGGTTCTTCCCGATGCTTTTGAGCTTGCGCTTAACGAAACAGACATACAGTTTATCGGAAGACCCGATATTAAAGTTGTTTCGGTAGACATCGACAACGGAGCTAACCTCCAGTTTACTGTTGAACTTCGTCCTGAACTTACCGTTAAAAAATATAAAGGTATTAAAGTTGAAAAACCCGACGAAACGGTTAACGACACAGAAATCGAAGCCGAAATCAACCAGTTCCGTGACAAAGCTTCAAGAATAGTTCCGGTTGAAGATAGGGAAGCGAGAGATGGCGATATAACAAACATTGACTTTGAAGGATTTGTAGACGACAAAGCTTTCGAGGGCGGAAAAGGCGAGAAGTTTGACCTAACTTTAGGTTCGGGCCAATTTATCCCGGGCTTTGAAGATCAAGTTATCGGCAAAAAAATCGGCGAAGAATTTGATGTTAAAGTTAAATTCCCTGAAGAATATGGCGCAAGCGAACTTGCTGGAAAAGATGCAACATTTAAATGCAAATTAAATGAGCTTAAGGTTAAAGAGTTTCCAGAAATCGACGACGAGTTTGCTAAAGATGTAAGCGAATTCAACTCGCTTGAAGAACTTAAACAAGATATAACAAAACGTCTTACAGAACAAAAACAAGAGTTTGCAAAACAAAGGTTAGAAGACGAGATAGCCAAAAAAGTTTCGGAAGAACTTGAAGGCGAAGTTCCCGCTGCAATGATTAACGATAGAGTTGAAGAACTTGTAAGAGAGTTTTCCTATCGTCTACAATCGCAAGGACTTAATATGGAAACATATATGAAATATGCCGGACAAGACCAAGAGGCTTTCAGAAAAACTTTTGAAGACCAAGCTTTGGGACAAGTTAAGGTTCGTTTGGCTCTTGAAGCAGTTGTTCGTGCTGAAAACATCGTTATAAGCGACGAAGACGTTGAAAAAGAACTTGCCGACATGGCGGAAAAATATAAAATGGAAGTCGAAAACCTTAAAAAAGCTGTTCCTGTAAAAGAAGTTAAAAGAGACCTTGCGGCAAACAAAGCGCTTGACTTTATCCGTGACAACGCAAAAGTTACAGTAGCAAAAGATAAATAAATTTAACTTTGTTTTCGACATAATTTAAAAACTTAATAGTTTATAATTAGTATGAAAAATATATTAATTTGATGACTCGGAGGAAAAACAATGAGTTTAGTACCAATGGTTGTTGAACAAACAAACAGAGGCGAAAGATCGTATGACATTTTCTCTCGTTTGTTGAACGACCGCATAATAATGCTTTCGGATGAGGTTAATGACGTCACCGCAAGCCTTGTGGTAGCCCAGCTTCTCTATCTTGAGGGGCAAGATGCCGCAAAAGACATAAGCCTATATATAAATAGCCCCGGCGGTTCTATAACTGCCGGAATGGCTATCTACGATACGATGCAGTATATCAAATGTGATGTTGCAACAATTTGTGTCGGTATGGCGGCTTCGATGGGTGCGTTTTTGCTTGCAGCCGGTGCGCCAGGAAAGAGAAGCGCGCTACCAAATAGCGAGATCATGATCCACCAACCTCTTGCAGGATTTAAAGGACAAGCGACCGATCTTAAAATCCACACAGACAGAATTATTAAGATCAAAAACAATCTTAATAAAATTCTTTCAGATGTTACAAAACAATCTATCGAAGTTATCGAACGCGACACAGAACGCGATAATTTCATGGATGCTTACGAAGCAAAGGAATATGGTTTGGTAGATAACGTGTTTGAAAAAAGATAGATAGTCTTTTTTGTTACAAAAAATAACGAGGAATGGAGGGCTTTATGTCAAATAAAAAACCGACAATACATTGTGCGTTTTGCGGGAAAAATCAAGATCAAGTTGAAAAAATGCTTGTAGGACCCAATGTTTATATATGCAACGAATGTGTTATGCTTTGTTATTCGCTTTTAGATGAAAATCTCGATGAAATAGATTTTGAAGAAAGTAAGACATTTCAAAAGAAAAAAAGAGACGGCGACAACTTTAAACTTTTAAAACCTAGAGAGATTAAAAAAATATTAGACGAGTATGTAATCGGACAAGAGGACGCAAAGATAGTTTTATCTGTTTCGGTATATAATCATTATAAAAAAATTCTTAACAACAGTAAGAAAAATGACGTTGAACTACAAAAAAGTAACATTATGCTTTTGGGCTCTTCTGGAACGGGCAAGACATACCTTGCACAAACGCTTGCAAAATCGCTTGATGTTCCGTTTGCGATTGCTGACGCAACTACACTTACCGAGGCGGGATATGTAGGCGAAGATGTTGAAAACATCCTTTTGAAGCTTATACAAGCCGCAGACTTTGATATTAAAAAAGCTGAACGAGGAATTATATACATCGACGAAATCGACAAGATAACGAGAAAAAGTGAAAATCCGTCGATAACTCGTGACGTCGGTGGCGAGGGCGTTCAGCAAGCTCTTCTTAAAATTCTTGAAGGCACGGTGTCCAACGTTCCTCCGCAAGGCGGAAGAAAACATCCACAACAACAATTTATTCAGATAGACACGACAAACATTTTGTTTATCTGTGGTGGGGCGTTTGATGGTATAGACAAGATAATTGAACAACGCGTTGGATCTTCGTCATTTGGATTTGGGGCAAAATTAAAAGAAAAATCAGAAGATAATAGAGAAACGCTTGTTAAACAAGTTTCTGCCCACGATATCGTAAAGTTCGGAATTATTCCGGAACTTGTCGGAAGAATACCTGTTATATCGGTTCTTGACAGTCTCGATCAAGAGATGCTCGTGAGAATTCTTGTCGAACCCAAAAATTCGATAGTTAAACAGTACCAACATCTTTTGGGAATGGATGACATCGATCTTGTATTTGAAGACAGCGCTTTAAAAGAGATTGCCATTAAAACGATTGAGTATAAAAGTGGTGCACGTGGACTTCGCGCAATTATGGAAAAACTATTAATTCCGATAATGTATGAAGCGTCTTCAAAGGATGACGTTAAAAAGATAGTTATAAATGCAAAGACAGTAAACGGCGCTAAACCAAAATATGTGCTAAAAAAAGCAGAACCTAATATTGCATAATCTTCGGAAGATTGTCAAAAAAATAATGTAGGGGCGAACCTTTGTGTTGCTTGAAATTTTTGGAACAACCTAAAATTTCAAGTTAGGCATTAGGGATAGCCCCTACAATTGCGTATATAATCCGATTATTGTAGACAAACCATAAATAAAGTATATTAAACAAGATAGTAAGTTATTAACTACAATATATTGTGTTGTTTATATAATTCCTACTATTATTTCCCAATATCCATTTAATTTTGACTTTTGTTAAAAAGTAATATATTATTAAAAAAAGTTTATTTTTACTTTAAAAAGTTATGTTTTTTTTGATTTTGTGTTTTAAACGGTAAAAAAGTATTGTTTAAGTGATTTATTTGCAAAAAGAAATGTAAAAAAACACACAAGATCCGGTTCAGGAAGGATTGTTTTTAACAATGATAGCAAAAGTAAGCGTTCAAAATCCGAATATAATGAACATGCCGCTAGTTCCTATGAGGGGAGTGGTTTTGTTTCCCGATACAATAAATCATTTTGATGCAGGTAGAGAAAAAACAATTAAAGCACTTGAGTCTTCGTTTAAAAACGGAACACCTGTGTTTTTGTTGGCTCAAAGAGACATTATGGTTGAAGAACCTAAAAAGAAAGATATGTACAGATATGGTGTTGTTGCGACCGTTAAACAGTTGTTGCGGTTTTCCGATGACATTATAAAAGTACTTGTCGAATGCAAATATCGCGGCAAGATGATGGAGTTTTATGAACATGAAGACAGTTATTTTGCCGACGTAGTTAAAGCGCCCGTAAGAGGAATATCCCCCGACTATAAAAACGAAGCGGAGGGTGTTTTAAGGGCGATTAGAGAACAAATAGACATCTATTCAAAAAATGTCCCTAGGCTTTCGGAAGACATAATAGAAATTACGTTTGGGACAAACGATCCACAAAAAATAGTTGAATATATTACGTTTGCGTTGCCACTTGATTTTGATAAAAAACAAGCAATTCTTTCGGAAAATTCAAGCCTAATAAGGCTTAATCTTTTACTTGAAATACTTATAAAAGAAAACGATGTTCTTGAAATCGAACGCGACGTGAGCAATAGAATTAGGGACCAGATAGATAAAAATCAAAGAGATTATTACCTTAGAGAACAAATAAAGGTTCTCTCCTCTGAACTTGGCGAAGAGGGGGATATTATAAGCGACACCGACGAATATAAACAACGGATAAAATCGCTACCTTTAAAACCCGAATATATGAAAAAAGTTTTAAAAGAGGTTGAAAGACTTTCGATGATGTCGGGGAGTTCTCAAGAAGCCGCGGTTATACGAACCTATCTTGATACGATTGTTGATCTTCCTTGGGATATCTACTCAAAAGATAAATACGACCTTGTAAAAGCCAAGAGAATTCTTGAAAGAGAACATTTCGGGCTTGATAAAGTTAAGGATAGAATTTTAGAATTTCTTGCAGTACGAAGTTTGACCGATGAGATAAACGCCCAGATAATATGTCTTGTTGGCCCCCCGGGGGTCGGCAAAACTTCGATAGCGCGTTCAATTGCGGAATGCATGGGCAAAAAATTTGTTCGCATGTCGCTTGGTGGCGTTCGCGACGAAGCAGAGATACGCGGACATCGAAAGACATATGTTGGGGCTATGCCGGGCAGAATTATTAACGCAATTTCGAGCGCAGACACGTCTAATCCACTTATCCTTTTGGACGAGATAGACAAGTTAGGCAACGACTACAAAGGCGATCCGTCGTCGGCGTTGCTTGAGGTTTTAGATCCCGAACAAAACAACAGTTTTAAAGATCATTTCTTAGATATACCGTATGACCTTAGCAAGGTTTTGTTTATAACCACCGCAAACGACCCGCATTCGATACCCAAGCCGCTTTATGACCGTATGGATGTCATAGAGCTTTCGAGTTATACTCGTCAAGATAAATTCAAAATCCTTAAACTTCATCTATTGGAAAAACAGCTCAAAAAACACGGGATTTCAAAACAACAGTTCTCGATAACAGATAAGGCAGTTTATGGTCTTATTGACGATTATACGGCAGAAGCAGGGGTTCGTTCGCTTGAACGTGAACTTGCAAAGCTTATAAGAAAATCCGTTCGCATGATAGTTGAGGGCAAGTTGGATAATATTAAGATTGATTATCCTGCGCTTGAAAAACTTTTGGG
>CAYJFO010000071.1:0-10332 GCA_964369645.1 uncultured Oscillospiraceae bacterium
ATAATAACCAAAAATTACGGGAGGTAGCGTTTTGCTACCTCCCATTTGACTGTGTTAATAGATGTTCTTTAAATCACAGTCGTTTTTTGTGCGTCGTTATATTGCGTTTTGTGACATTAAAAAATCTGTAATTGCCGAAATCGTTTCGTCTTGTTGTTGCTTTGCGGTTATCTCCCCGACGGGGTCGCCCGGCTGTTTTCCATAGTTCCCAAAAGCGGCGTGGTTTCCGCCCTCGATTATAACGATGTTATCGGTGTAATCTATTCCGTTTGCTATCTCGGAGTTTAGCGTTCCGTATACAGTGAGCGAATTTTCGGTTGGAAACTCGCCGTAGACATACGCTCCCATAACGATTACCCCGTCTATTATATCTTGATTGTCCGAAGCAAACGCGCTTGCCATACTTCCGCCAAGTGAATGCCCCGCCATGTACCAATTTTTGATCTCTTGATTTTGTCCTATGACCTCTTGCGCTTTTTCAATGTCGAGAACCGCAAGGTTAAACGGCATCTCGATAAGATAACAAGTAATTCCGGTTTGCTCGACTAGTTTTTCAAACATCGGAAGATATGCCGCGCCTTCAACCTTTGCGCCGGGGTAGAAAATAATCGCGGTTTCGGTTTGTCGTTTGCTAATCGTTATAACGTCGCCCTCGCGCGTTACAAGCTCGCTTTGGTTCAAGATTTCAAGCGCTTGGTCCTCGACGGGGTAGGGTATTATTAGATAGACGGTTACGATGGCAACACCAACCAAAACGACCACCAAAAGCGAGATTAAAATTCTTTTAAATTTTTTGTTTAAAGCTGTATTCATTTATATTGACCTTATATTATGTTAAAATAATCTCCGCCAAAAGGCGGAGATCTTTGAAAAATATTTGTTGACTTGTTCGTTGTTTTTCGCCGTCGATACAAATAGATTTGTAGTATTTCTTTTGATTAAAATTTTGAGGTTTTGTTATAGCAACTATAATATGTATTTCAAACTACTCTAATCACTCGCGTAGTTTGTGAAATAGTTTTGTATAAGAACAACCGGCGTTCCTCTGTCTCCGCTTCCGCTTATTAGGTCGGAAAGGCTTCCCAAAAGATCGGTATATCTTCTTGGGGTTGTTCCTTGTGAAACCATGTTTCCAACAAGATTTTCATCTTTCTCTTTTATCTTTTGTTTCATAGCTTCGATAAGTTCGTCGCCTTTAAGCTCACTTAAAACATTGTCCGAGATATATTTAATTTTTATTTCGTTTGGCGTTCCCTCGAGACGTTTTGTGTAGGACGGCGAAACAACAGGGTCGGCAAATTCCCAAATTCCCCCGACAGGATCTTTAAAACACCCGTCTCCGTAAACCATGCATTCGATCTGTTTGCCGGTTGCTTGTTTAAGGCGCTTTGAGAGTTGCTCGATAAACGCGTCGGTGCTGTGTGGGAAAAGTTTAACCTTGTCTTCGGTCGCTTTGTTGGAACCCAAAAGCCCAAATCTTTCGTTGTATCCGCTGCCATCTACTGATTGGGTCATTATGTTATCAAGGCGATAGACGGTTGGTTTTTTATCTGAACTTTTAAGGAATTTTTCGGTTCTAAAACGTGTGTGGATATCACAAACCAAAACGTTATCAACGTAGTTTAAAATATATCTTGGGTCGTTTGAAAATACAACCTCGATGTTGTCGCCAAGGCTTTTGTAAAATTCGATATAATCAACACCTGTAAAATGGTGTATAGTTTCGGTCCCAAAGATGTCGCGAAATTCTTTTTCGTTAAAACTGTCGCTATAGGGATTAACTTTTTTTTCGTCCATCTTTTCGTATGAAATTAAAGAGTTGCCGACTTCGTCGTGTGGGAAACTTAACTGGATGTAAAGCTTTGGTGTTCCCATTGCAATCGATTTAAGAAGAACCGAAAATCTGTTACGGCTTAAGATAGGAAACACAATTCCAAGCGGTTGGTTGTTGAATTTTTTTCTAACGTCGCTTGCTATTTGTTCGCAAGTTACATAGTTTCCTTGTGTAATTCCGACAACCGCTTCGGTTACCGCTACGATATCTCCGTCGTTAAACGAAAATCCTTCGGTTTTGGCGGCGTTTGCTACCGATTCACAAACGGTCGAAACAAGGTCGTCCCCTTCTTTTAAAATCGGGGTCACAATTCCCCTTGCTGTTACTCCTGTTGCACGCATAAAAAATACCTTTCCTTTTTGATTAAAAGTTGAAAATTAAAACGTCGGATATACCGACAAGATAAAACTTAAGTAATAGTAAGAACCGTTCCTACTATTTCATTGGAAATCAAAAGATAATATATAACACAGCCTAAGATACAAACCCCAATTCCAACCGTCAACATAAAACGCGCAAGAGTTTGTTTTGGTTTTTCAACTGATTTTGAAATTGACCAGACAATTGCAAACACAAGCCCAATAACCGGCAAAAGCATAACGAAAAAAGCCAACAACGCTTGTGCGATACCAAACTTTTGTTTTGGTTTTTGCTCTTGTCTTTGGGGTAAGCTTGTGGGCGAAACCGGCTCGGCGCTAGCAACTGCCATCGTCGAGACGACGGGTTCTATCGCTTTGGGAAGACTCTCCAACGTTGTTGTAGTTGGCAAAACATCTCCTTTTTTGAACACAAATTTTTCGTTCGTGGTCGAATTATCGCTCATGACTTATATCTATCCTTTCGAGAATATCGTTAATTTTAATTAACAACAAATTTCCCTTTTATCCTCTATTTCGAAAATTCGTTCGTTTTCGTCGACATGAGAAATCGTTATGTCAATTCGGTTTTCGGGAAGCGACGAAACTATGTTTTCGCTCCATTCGATCAACAAAATACAGCTTTCGAGATAATCATAATATCCTGTCGAAAAAAGTTCCTCTTCGCTTACTATTCGATACATGTCAAAATGCGCCACTTTGACGCTTTGGTTTTGATACTCGTTTACTATAGCGAAAGTTGGACTTGTCACGTCGGACAAAAACCCAAGACCATAAAGAAGGCCACGACTAAACGCCGTTTTGCCCGCGCCAAGGTCACCGAAAAAAGCTACCACGTCACAAGGCCCTAGCGTTGTCGCAAACTCTTTTGCAAAATCTTCCGTTTCTTTTTGGCTTTTAGTCTTTAAAATCTTTTTCATCAATGGGAGGTTCCTTGTTTAATCTAAAGAGTTTTTGTTTGAAATCTTCCCCCGTGTTGCCGCGTGGGTAGAGCGTTAGGTTATATATATCGGTCGCCATAACCTCGGCTTTTGCAAATTTTGCGGCGGCGGCAGACGTTTCGGAAAGCGTTATAAGACTTTGGGACATCGGCAGTTTACATTTCTTGTCTGCCGCCGAAAGAATCTCTTCGCCGCCCTCGCCAACTGCAAGAACGCGGATATACGGAACACTGTAGTCAAAAAATGTCTTGTCTATTCCAAGAAACGCATAAAGCACAAGGCGTTTGACACGTGACATCGTGAAACATTTTGTTTTGGTTAGGTCATAAAGTTCCTCAAGACTTGAAGCTATGCAGCTTGCGGCATAAAGGCGCTCGCCAAGTCCGTTTTCGCTGTCGGGTAGACGTTTGAAATCGGCAACCGTCATAAGACGAAGTTTAAACAAAACCGCCGATTCAATAGCTTTTAACGTTCGGCTTATACGTCCGTTTTTCGCTCCGTCAAAATATGCTTTTCTCGTCGCAATCGGAACAAATGCTGAGATGTCGTTTTTTTGGTATATCTCGTTTCGAACAAAACTTGCGGAAGCAAACCCCGACACTACCTCCATCGAATCGTGTTCGACATATTTTCTTCCTATTGTCATCGGTTCAATTTCGCTTGCAAGGCGGTCGATAGCCTTTAGATAGTCAAGGCCTAATATATTGTTGGGCGTTTTTACAACGTCCGCAATGTCGGGATAAAAAACCTCGATAGCTTTTTGCCTGGCCTTTGGATAGCTGTCGCCTAGCTCCATAAGTTCCGATGTTCGCTTTTGAACTTTGCGGTCGGCAATCGCTTCTTTTGCCGCAACGAGAGGGTCCATATACCCCGCTTCGGAACCAAAACAAAGTTTATCGACACAACCAAGGTTGTCAAGAACCGATACCGCGCCAAAACCGAAACGTTCGCTCGAAGATATTGCATAGGCGGTAGGTAGTTCGATAACAAGATCTACGCCGTTTCGCGCCGCCGTCATCGCCCTTTCAAACTTTGGGAATATAGCTGGCTCGCTTCGTTGAACAAAACTGCCCGACATAACCGCGACGATATGTGTCGCCCCAAGTTCGCGCAAACGCTCTATTTGATATTTATGTCCGTTGTGAAAAGGGTTATATTCTGCAACTATCCCACATATCTGCATAAGTTACCTCTTAAAAATCTTTTTTATAGTTGAATTATTTTTATTTATTATATATAATAATACATCATAGAGCTTACAAATGTCAAAACACAATAAGAATAAATAAAAATAAATTTTGGGAGATTAAAATGGACATTCTTGTAATCAACGCAGGAAGCAGCAGCATCAAGTATCAGCTTATCAATTCGGACGACGAAAGCCTTAAAGCAAAAGGTCTTTGCGAACAAATCGGCCTTGACGGAAGCAACATCAAACATGTTGTAACCGACGGACCAGTTGTTCAAAAAAATCTGCCGTTTAAAACACATGCCGAGGCTTTTTCCGCAATGCTCGACATAATGACGAAGGGCGAAGGAAAGGTTATCGAAAATCTTACGGACATTGGCGCGGTAGGACATAGGGTTTTATACGGAACCGAAACATGGTTCGATTCGCAACCGATTAACGACGAAACACTTGTTTTCATAGAAAGCCTTAAAGAGCTAGGCCCCTTGCATATTCCGCCCCAAGTTGCGGCAATTCGTGCTTCGCAAGAAGTTTTCGGAATGAACACACCGATGGTTGCTGTGTTCGACACATCGTTCCACCTTACAATGCCCCCAAAAGCATATATATATCCAATTCCATATGAATACTATGAAAGATATAAAATCCGTCGTTATGGCTTCCATGGCACAAGCCACAAATATGTAAGCTTGAAATATTTCGAACAAACCAAAAAACCGGTTGAGGGTTCCAAAATAATAACGGTTCACCTTGGTAATGGAAGCTCGATAACCGCAATTAAAGACGGCAAAAGTTTTGATACAACGATGGGATTTACCCCGCTCGATGGTTTCATGATGGGAACAAGAAGCGGAAGCATCGATCCTGCGATTGTAACGTTTATAGCTAACAAAGAAAATAAAACTCCCGACGAAATTAACGATATCCTAAACAAAAAATCCGGGTTCCTCGGTGTTTCGGGCGTGTCGTCTGATTCGCGTGTTATGCGCCAAGCAGCACAGGACGGAAACGAAAGAGCAAAACTTACCGTTGAAATACTTAACCACCAACTTAAAAAATACATCGGTTCATACATTGCCGCAATGGGCGGAGTTGACGCGATTATCTTTACGGGCGGTATAGGCGAAAACGTAGGCGACCTTCGTTTTGACGTCATGAGCGACATGGAGTTTGCCGGAATTAAAATCGACAAAGAGCTCAACCAAAAAGCAAACTCGGTTGGCGGAACATTCTCGACATCGGACAGCAAAGTTGAAGTTATGGTTATCCCAACCAACGAAGAGATCATGATTGCACGTGATACATACGAAGTTGTTCAAAAAAATTCATAGCAAACGGTTAAAAAAATAAAAACAATTAAATCCCACCGAGATCCAAAAGGTTCTCGGTGGGATTTTGTGGTATCGTTATTTTAACTTAACAAATTATTCGCTTGTGAAGTTTTCTAGAATCTTTTGGTTCGAGCTTTCTGAAAGTTCAAACCTTTGTTCAAAAAAATCTCCCGGAACACGAACCGTTTGGAACACGCCAGAACCAGTGGCGCTGTCTATCGTTTTTTCCAATATCTCCATCCCAACTGCACTTATATCGCTTGAAAAATAGTTGCATCTTTTTTGATATATCCGCGAGATAATCTCCCCAAAATCGGCGTCGATTGCGGACATGAAAAACGCTTCGGTAAGTTTTTCCGAAAGCTCAAGGCGCTCGAAATCTTGATAGCGGCTGTATTTCAAAATGTTCACAACATCGTTTGCGGAGATCGAATTTTGTCCTTGTGGTAAAAAATATTCTCGGTTGCCAGTTGCCGCGGTATATTCTATAGCGGACGGCGAAAAATAATCGAACCTTCCGAAAAGATCTACCGTATACAAAAATGAATCGAAATCAAGCGACACATAGCCGTTAACCTCGATGCTAAACGTCTCTTCAAGCGCCTGTTTAACTGCAAAAGGGCCTAGTTGCTGTTCAATTTCTGTAATCGTGCTTGGCGCTTTGTTTATAAGCAAAACGGTGTTTTGCGGAAAAACCGCCGATTTAATCATCTCGTTTTGTGTGTCAAACCGTATAAGCAAAACTTCCTCGACTGCTTTGTCGGTGTTTTCAACCATGACAAGCAAGTTATAGTCGTTTGATAAAGGAACTTCGTGCGAAGGTTCTGCCGCGCCCGGAACAACGTCGGGAACAATCTCGGCTTCGTCAAGGCTATTTATACGCACAAAATAAGCCGCAGCATACATAGGAATTATAACCGCAAGCGTAATAAAAAAGCCCTTGCAAAAGTCGCGTATAAACATCTTTTTTTGTTGCTTGTTGTATTTCATCAGTTTAAATCTCCATAATTTAGGTTGTAACTATTGTTATCCTAAATATAAGAAAAATTCACCATTTTTTTAAATTTGAAAATTTTTGTTGACAAATGCAGAGAAAATATATAAAATAGTATAGCACGGTAACACGTTTATAAAAGTTTCGTGTAACACGTACATAAGTTTGCTTGTGTAGCTCAGCTGGTAGAGCAGCTGATTTGTAATCAGCAGGTCGGGGGTTCAAATCCGTCCACAAGCTCCAAAACGTCGCAGATTTTTTTAGTTTGCGACGTTTTTTTTTGCGCATAAATATTTCAGCCGTCGTTATGTCTTTTGTGATATACTAAAAGATATAACGGCGGTTTTTTTGCCGAATTACCTTATACTTTTCTTTGTATAACATAAAAAAACAAAAAGGTTGAATAAACATGAATGATAGACATAAACAGACCGACGAGCGTGATATAATGTTTGCGCGCCTTAACTATCAAAGCGGAACAAAACAGTATCGAGATTTTTATAACCGATACCCCGAACTAAAAGACAAGGACGACGAGTTTCGAACAAGGCCGGCAACAGGGGATGAAAATTCGACGTTTTTTAACCAAAACCATTCACAGATTGTAAACGCAAACTTTGATTTTTTGGCCGATATAAAACATCTGTCAAAGGGCGAGCCGTGCGGCGAAAAGGTAGACGGAACAAAAGAACAGTTTACCCAAACGATAAAAGGCCTTGCAAGGTACTATGGTGCTTGCCTTGTCGGGGTAGCCGAAGTTACGCAAGATTTATATTATTCGCACCACGGAAGGCCGCTTGAAAAATATGGTGAAAAGATCGACCCGAAATACACCAAAGCTATTGTGTTTGCGTACGAGATGAACGACGAGATGATTTTTCGCGCGCCAAGGCTTTCGGAGGCTATCGCCGTTACAAACGGATATGTTCAAGCGGCGATAGGCGGTATGCAACTTTCGTATTATATCCGTCGGATTGGATACAACGCGCGCAACAATATGGACGGCAACTACCTTTGTCCGCTAGTTCCGCTCGCGGTTGTTGCGGGTATTGGCGAACTTGGGAAAAACGGTTTGCTTTTAACCGAGCGTTTCGGAAGCCGGTTGCGCCTTGGCGCGGTGTTGACCGACCTTCCACTCGTTGCGGACAAACCGCTTGAAAAAAATCTTTCGCTTTTTTGCGAGCGTTGCGAACGATGTATCAAAAGCTGTCCCGGAAAAGCGTTGGAACCAGTTGAGGGCGAATATTTTTCCGACAACAACTGTTTTCATATGTGGCAGGTGCTTGGAACAGATTGTGGCGTTTGCATTGCCTCATGTCCGTTTTCATCACACATTCCGCAAGAACTTACAAAAGATCTTAACCAAAGCGAAAACCTTGAAAAGCTTTTGAACTACTGCGACCAAAATCATGCTCGGCGCGCGTTTATCAAGGACGACCCCGAATGGTTGAGATAGTTTAAGACAAACGACAGCTTTTATCGCTGTCGTTTTTTTATGTCTTAAAGAACTTTTTTTCTGTCTTTTTGTCAATACTATAATAATGCTTTTTTAAAATACGTTGAATTAGGTTTAAAGTTTAATAATTTTTTTAAAAATTGGGTATTGATAGTTGACACAAAATACTTTATAATACTTGCGGTGAGATATGTTTTTTTTTAGAATTATAACAAATTTTATTGTGAAAATACCTAAAAAAAATCAGAATTACCAACGTATATATAATTTTTGACCAAGTTGCATTTTTAATGCAAAATAAGAAGTAAAATTCTAGGATATTTATTTTTATTTTTTAACAAAAAACTCGGCAACTTTGGCAAAATACAATATATAAATCCTGCGAAATTTTTTTCGCTAAATTCAAAAAAACAGGAGATTAAAAAAACGGTATGAACAAAAAAGTGATGCTCACTGAAACGGTTTTGCGTGACGCAAACCAATCGCTTATCGCAACTCGAATGACCCAAAAAGAGTTCGATGGTATCCTCGAAACTATGGACAAAGCCGGATACTATTCCGCTGAATGCTGGGGCGGCGCAACGTTTGACAGCTGCCTTCGTTTCCTTGGCGAAGATCCATGGGAAAGACTCCGCAACTTTAAAGCTAAAATGCCCAACACAAAGCTTCAAATGCTTTTAAGAGGACAAAACATTTTAGGATATAAACACTATCCGGACGAAACAGTTCGCATGTTCGTTAGAAAAGCTGTTGAAAACGGAATTGGAATCGTTCGTATCTTTGACGCGCTTAACGACCTTAGAAACATCAAAGTTGCTGTTGAAGAAACAAACAAATGCGGAGCTATCGCTTCGGGCGCAATCTCTTATACAACAAGCCCCGTGCACACACTCGAAAACTATGTTGCTCTCGTTAAAGAGATGAAACAAATGGGTGTTGGAACAATCTGTATCAAAGACATGGCGGGCGTTATGAGCCCCAAAGAAGCATATGACCTTATAAGCGCTATCAAAGACGCGGTTGACCTTCCTATCGTGCTTCACACCCACTGTACAACAGGCCTTGCGTACATGACCGCTATCAAAGCAGTTGACGCCGGCGTTGACGTAATCGACACAGCAACTTCCTGCTTCTCGGGCGGAACAAGCCAACCGGCAACCGAAGTTTTGGCATACGCTCTTGAGCAGTTCGGAATTGAAGTTGGCGTGAACTCTTCCGTTTTGAAAGATGTTAACGACCACTTTAAACCTATCCGTAACAAAGCCCTCGAAAGCGGACTTCTTGATCCGCTCATGATGGCAACCGACGCAGACGCTCTTAACTATAAAGTTCCGGGCGGAATGCTTTCAAACCTTCTTTCACAACTTAAAAAAGCAAACGCTATGGACAAATTCGACGAAGTTCTCGCCGAAACTCCGCGCGTTCGTGAAGATTTGGGATATCCCCCACTCGTTACTCCGATGAGCCAGATGGTTGGCGTTCAAGCTGCAACAAACGTTCTTATCGGCGAAAGATACAAAACTGTCGGTAAAGAAGTTCAAAGCTACCTTAAAGGCGAATATGGCCAGGCTCCCGGAAAGATAGACGCTGAACTTCAAAAGAAAGTTTTGGGCGACGAAAAACCAATCACAGGTCGTTTTGCTGATACCCTTGAGCCGGTATTCGAAGCAACCAAAAAAGAACTTGGCGACAAAGCAAGAAGCGACGAAGATGTTCTTTCATACATCGCTTTCCCAAGAGAAGCTGAAAAATTCTTCGAAGACAGAGAAGCAAAAGAAGTTAACATCAAAAAATACACAATTGAAGAAATGTAACATAAGGAAAGAAAAGAAAGGGATTTATTATGATATCATTACCAGAAGCCGGTATATATTCGGTCATTGGAATTGCTGTCGTCTTTTTAGTGCTCATTTTCCTTATGTGTTCGATTTTCATTATGTCGGCTATACTGAGGGTTTTAACAGGTTCTAAAAAGGTAAGCAACGAAACAGTGGCACAACCTGCCCCTGTTGCACAAGCACCGAAAGTTTTGGCAAAAGGTTCTTGCGGACAAACGAAACTTTTCGATGTTCCCGATGCAACCGCCGCCATGCTTATGGCAATAGTTGCGGACAAACTCGAAACACCGCTTAACGAACTTAGATTTAAATCTATAAAAGAAATTAAATAACTTCGGCTTTTAAAAGCAGTTGAAGTCTAACTTTAAACAA
>CAYJFO010000072.1:0-10285 GCA_964369645.1 uncultured Oscillospiraceae bacterium
CAAAAGGTCAAATCGAAAACGGCGTTGCTGTTGGAATGCCAATGGAGGAACTGCTTGGTAACGGCGTAACCGAAAAGGATCTTTCGCTTACTATTGCTCCGACTATTGAAGAGATGCAAAAACTCGATCCAATCTACATGAGTTATTTCTTGCCGTGGAATAGCTATAAAAACTATCAGTTCGCAAAATCGAGAGGGTTCCACGATCTAACCCACGAATGGGATAGAACCCACCACTATGAAAACTTCGACCAAATAGATAGCCGTGCATATCTTGTTCATAGCTGGCTTAAATATCCGAAATTCGGCCACGCTGCCGGAACTGATTACGGTTCAAGGTTTGTCCGCTATGGCATGTTGACACGTGAACAAGCTATCGAAATCATTAAAGAAAAAGACGGCGAACTTGATGTACTTTGTGTTAGAGATTTCTGTGAATTTTGCGGATATTCTGAAAAAGAGTTTTATACCATTCTCGACACATTATATAATAAAGAACTATTTGAAAAAGACAGCTATGGCAAATGGATTTTAAAAGATCCAATCTGGGAACAAAAATAAAACAATAACAAAATTTAAAAGAATGGTCTGATAAACAAATGAACAATATACCAAACATGTTCGGAAGCCTTGTTTTTGGCGACGAGGCTATGAGAGAACGGCTTCCGAAAGATATCTATAAAGCACTTAAAAAGACTATCGAACTCGGCCGTCATCTTGACATAGACGTGGCGAACGTCGTCGCAACCGCCATGAAAGATTGGGCAACCGAAAAAGGTGTTACACATTTTACCCATTGGTTCCAACCTATGACAGGGATAACCGCCGAAAAACATGACAGTTTTATCTCGCCCGTTGGCAACGGAAAAATCATCATGGAGTTTTCGGGCAAAGAACTCGTTCGAGGCGAACCGGACGCTTCGTCGTTTCCAAGCGGAGGCATAAGAAGCACGTTTGAAGCAAGGGGCTACACCGTTTGGGACACAACGTCATATGCATTTATAAAAGACGACACCCTTTGTATACCGACTGCGTTTTGCTCCTACTCGGGCGAATCGCTCGACAAGAAAACGCCGCTTTTACGTTCGATGGAGGCTATCAACACTCAAGCTTTAAGAATACTTCGTCTTTTTGGAAACACAACTGCAAAAAGGGTTAACTCAACGGTAGGCCCTGAACAGGAGTATTTTCTAATCGACAAAGAGATGTTTTTAAAACGTCCCGATTTGATGTATTGCGGAAGAACGCTGTTTGGCGCAAAACCGCCAAAAGGCCAAGAACTTGACGACCATTATTTCGGAACGATTAAACCACGAGTTGCGGCGTTTATGAAAGAACTTGACCATGAGCTTTGGAAGATGGGAGTCATGGCAAAGACGAAACACAACGAAGTAGCGCCGGCTCAACATGAACTTGCGGCTATCTTCACTACCGCAAACATAGCAACCGACCACAATCAGCTTACAATGGAACTTATGAAGGTTATAGCAGACAGGCACAACCTCGCTTGCCTTTTACACGAAAAACCGTTTGCCGGAGTAAACGGTTCGGGTAAACACAACAACTGGGCGCTTTCAACCGACACAGGAACAAACCTGCTTGAACCGGGCGAAACCCCACACGAAAATGCACAGTTCATTTTGTTTTTGGTTGCGGTTATCAAAGCGGTTAACGACCACCAAGACTTGCTTCGTCTTTCGGTTGCAAACGCCGGAAACGACCACAGACTTGGGGCAAACGAAGCTCCGCCTGCCATCGTGTCGATGTTTTTGGGTGACGAGCTAACCGAGATTTTAGAAGCACTTGAAAACAAAGAACAGTATAGCGGCGCGAAAAAGGAAGAGATGGAACTTGGCGCTAGTGTATTGCCACATTTCCCGAAAGATTCGACCGACCGAAACAGAACTTCGCCTTTTGCGTTCACGGGAAACAAGTTTGAGTTTAGAATGTTAGGTTCTACGTTTTCGATTTCGGGCCCTAACATCGTTCTTAACACGATAGTTGCAGAGGTTCTCAGCGAGTTTGCAAATAGCCTTGAAAACGCAGAAAACTTTAATGAACAACTAGCGAAACTTGTGCGCAAGACGATTCGTGAAAACAAACAGATTATCTTTAACGGCAACAACTACAGCGACGAATGGGTGGAAGAAGCCGAAAAACGCGGACTGTTAAACCTTAAAACCGCCGTCGAGGCTTTGCCCGTTTACATTAAACCGAAAAATGTCGAACTGTTTACCAAACACGGAATCTTCACCGAAAGCGAAGTCCACGCACGATATGAGATTTTGGTTGAAAGTTATCAAAAGACGGTTCACATCGAAGCGCTTGCTTTTGTCGAGATTATATCAAAACAAATTCTAGGTTTTTCGCTTAGTTTCCAAAACGAACTTTTGAAAATTATATCAAACAAATCGTCGTTTAACATCGACAGCAGTTTGGAACAAACGTTGGTTGAAAACTGCTCGAGACTTTCGAAAGAGATATATCAAAACGTTGAAAAATTGGAAAGCGCTTTGATAAAAACAAAAGGTATCGAAGATTGCCTTGAACTTGCTAAGTTCTATCGAAACACGGTTTTTGCGTTGATGACAGAAACGCGACTTATGGTAGACGAGCTTGAAACTATAATACCAAAAAGACATTGGGGTCTTCCGACGTATGGAGAACTTCTCTACAGCGTCAACTAGCACTACACAATGGGGTGTACTTGATTTTTTCGAGTACACCTTTTTATTTTCAATAAAAAGGAGAAAAAAATTATGTTTTCAGCAGTAGACACAATCTGGACATTGCTTGCCGCGGCGCTTGTTTTCTTTATGCAGGCCGGTTTTGCAATGGTTGAAACGGGGTTTACCCGTGCAAAAAACGCAGGTAACATTATAATGAAAAATCTAATGGATTTTTCGCTTGGTTCTTTATTCTTTTGGCTAATTGGCTTTGGGCTAATGTTCGCCGGTGACGGCGCTTTTGTGGGTGGGATTGATCTCTTTATACAAGGCGACTACAGCAGTTCTATCCCGTCCTCCGCTTTCGTTATATTTCAAACGGTGTTTTGTGCCACGGCGGCAACCATCGTTTCGGGAGCGATGGCGGAAAGAACAAAATTTTCGTCCTACTGTATATACAGCGTTGCACTAAGCGCTTTTGTATACCCGATTTCGGGACATTGGATTTGGGGCGGCGGTTGGCTTTCGCAACTTGGGTTCCACGATTTCGCAGGTTCAACAGCGGTTCACATGGTAGGCGGCGTTGCCGCGATTGTCGGCGCGAAGATTTTGGGCCCTCGTATCGGAAAATACTCCAAAAGCGGAAAAGCAAAAGCCATTCCGGGGCATAGTTTAACGCTTGGAGCTTTGGGGGTTTTTATCCTTTGGTTTTGTTGGTTTGGGTTTAACGGTGGCTCGACCGTCTCGATGACTGACGGATCGATTGAAGCCGCTTCTAACATCTTTGTAACGACCAACATTGCGGCGGCGGCAGCAGCGGCTATCGTTATGGTCATAACGTGGATTAGATACAAAAAACCCGATGTTTCGATGACATTAAACGGCGCTTTAGCCGGGCTTGTTGCTATAACGGCGGGTTGTGACCAAGTTTCCCCCGTCGGCGCATTTTTCATCGGTGCTATTTCTGCGTTCGTGGTAGTATTCGGAATTGAATTTGTCGAAAAGATTTTGAAGATAGACGACCCTGTCGGAGCGGTTGGCGTACACGGCATGTGCGGAGCGGTTGGAACTATTTTGGTTGGTGTGTTTGCTCTCGAAGGTGGCGCGTTGTACGGCGGAGGTTTCAACTATCTTTTAGTTCAAACTATTGGAGTTTTGGCGGTTATTGCGTGGGTTGCCGTGACGATGACAGCGGTTTTCCTAGGAATTAAACACACTATCGGTTTAAGGGTATCAAAACAAGAGGAGATTGCCGGACTTGACATCGAAGAACATGGCCTTGCAAATTCTTATGCTGACTTTGTTCATGTTCCGATGGGAACAAACTTCAAAGCACAACCGGAAGAAACAACCGAAATTGCACAAGTTGCAAAGGCTATTCCGGTTATCGACCAATCTACGCCCGACTATGTTATGAAAAAAGTTGTGGTTGTGTTTAATCAATCTAAATTTGAAGAACTTAAAACAGCCCTTGATAATGTTGGAATAACGGGAATGACCGTTACAAATGTTTTGGGTTACGGAATGCAAAAGGGTAATATGTATAGGGGCGTTTTGGTTGAAACGTCGCTAAGACCTAAGATTAAAGTCGAGATTGTAATAGCGAAAATTCCGCTTGATACAATTATAACGGCGATTAAAGACGCACTTTACACGGGTAACATCGGCGACGGTAAGATATTTGTTTACGATATCGACAGCGTTGTTAAGATAAGCACCGGCGAAACCGATTACGACGCTTTACAGGATAATCAATAGAATATGATATCAAATCAATAAGTTAACAAAAGCTCTGCTTTCGGCAGAGTTTTTTGTTGTGTGATAGTTGAAACTTTGTTGCAACTATCATATTATTTTTATGACAAAACACGAAAACGCTTTAAAGTATTGAAGTGGTGGCGCAACTATGGTATAATGGTTTTCAAATTTAATATTTGCGACAATGGGGTCGCATATAAGGACATTCGGTTTGAATGTTTTTATATGTGACCCTTTTTTATTGAAATATTATAAAGAAAGGTATTGTTGAAATGCAAAACAAACTACTTTATGAAAAAAGATTTGAACATGATGCTTGTGGGATTGGGGCTGTCGTTTCTATAGACGGAAAAAAGACACACGCGACCGTTTCGAGCGCGCTTGAAATTGTCGAAAAACTTGAACACAGAGCCGGAAAGGACGCTTTAGGCGAGGTTGGCGACGGGGTCGGAATTCTGGTTCAGATATCACATAGCTTTTTCAAGACGTTGGAGCTTGGCTTTTTGCTTCCAAACGAAAAACAATATGCCGTTGGCATGTTCTTTTTGCCGAGCGAAAAACTCAAACGAAACCAAGCGAAAAAACTGTTCGAGATTATAGCGAACAAAAGCGGAGTTGAGATTTTGGGTTGGAGAAAAACTTCGACAAAGCCCGAGATTTTGGGACAAAAAGCTTTGGACAACATGCCATACATCGAACAATGTTTTGTAAAACGTCCAAACGACATAGCTTCGGAACTTGATTTTGACAGAAAGCTATATGTAGTTCGCCGCGAATTTGAACATAGCTGTTCTGATACATATGTTGTAAGCTTGTCCTGTCGGACGATAGTTTATAAAGGAATGTTTTTGGTTGAACAACTTCGGGAGTTCTATCTTGATTTGAAAGACCAAAACTATAAAAGCGCCATCGCAATGGTCCATTCGCGCTTTTCAACCAATACAAACCCGAGTTGGGAGCGAAGTCACCCCAACCGCATGATACTTCACAACGGCGAGATCAACACCATTCGAGGAAATGCCGATAGGATGTTGGCGCGTGAGGAAACTATGAGCTCCGATATTTTTGGTGACGACATCGAAAAGATCGTGCCCGTAATAAACGGTGAAGGTTCTGACAGCGCTATGCTTGACAACACGCTTGAATTTTTATATATGAACGGCATAGAACTTCCGCTTGCGGTTATGATGACTATACCCGAGCCGTTTAAAAACGATCGTTATATGAGCCGAAGAAAAAAAGATTTCTATCATTATTATGCAACGATGATGGAACCTTGGGACGGGCCTGCCGCCATTCTTTTTTCGGACGGCGATATTTTTGGCGCAGTTCTCGACCGCAACGGTCTTCGCCCTTCTCGTTATTACATAACCGACGACAACACGCTTATCTTGTCGTCCGAAGTTGGGGTTTTGGACATCGATCCTTGTAAAATTGTAAAAAAATCACGGTTGCTTCCGGGCAAGATGTTGCTTGTTGACACAGTTAACAAAAAAGTTATAAGCGATGACGAATGTAAGAGCCATTATGCAAACAAAAAACCATATGGCGAATGGCTTGACAGGAACTTGGTTAAGCTTAAACAACTTCAAATTCCCAGTAAAAAGATTGAAAAATTTGAACAACAGTATCGAGATAAGCTTTATAAAGCTTTTGGGTATTCCTATGAGGATGTTAAAAACGTAATTTTGCCGATGGCACAAAACGGAATTGAACCGACTTCTTCTATGGGAACCGACATTCCGCTTGCTGTGCTTTCGGACAAACACCAACCGTTATTTAGATATTTCAAACAACTTTTTGCGCAGGTTACAAACCCGCCTATCGACAGCTTGCGTGAAGAGATTGTGACCGACACGACGGTGTATGTCGGCTCGGACGGAAACCTGCTTAAAGACAGACCCGAAAACTGTTGTGTTTTAGAGATTAACAACCCGATACTAACCGCAACCGACCTTGCGAAGATATCCGCTATCGACAAAAAAGGATTTTGTGTCAAAAAGGTTGACCTTTTATATTATAAAAACACGTCGCTTGAAAACGCGCTTGAACAGCTTTTTGTTAAATGCGACAAGGCGTATAAAAACGGCGCGAACATTATAATCTTATCTGACAGAGGTGTGGACCAAAACCATGTTGCAATCCCGTCGCTTCTTGCGGTTTCCGCTATTGAACAATATCTTGTCAAGACCAAAAAAAGAACGGCAATATCGATTGTTCTTGAAAGCGCAGAACCGCGAGATGTCCACCAGTTTGCGACGCTTCTCGGATATGGCGCGCGGGCTATCCACCCATATCTTGCGCATGAATGTATAGAAGAACTCATAGATAAAAAGATGCTTGATAAAGATCTTTACACAGCTATCGACGACTACAACAGCGCAGTTATCCACGGCATAGTTAAGGTGTCCGCAAAGATGGGTATATCGGTTATCCAGTCGTATCAATCGGCGCAGATTTTCGAAGCGGTTGGAATAAACAAAAAAGTTGTAGACAAATATTTCACCAACACAGTAAGCCGTGTCGAGGGAATTGGACTCGAAGAGATTTCGGAAGGGATAAACTTTAGGCATTCGAAAGGTTTTGACCCTCTTGATCTTGGTGTCGACCCCATGCTTGACAGCGCAGGTTACACGAAACTTGTAGGTGGCGAAGACAAAGAAGACCATCTGTATAATCCGCAAACTATAATTGCGCTTCAACAGGCGACGAGAAACGGTGATTATAAACGATTTAAAGAATACACCGCGTTTGTCGACGACCAAAACAAACCACACACGTTAAGGGGACTTTTGGAGTTCGATTTTAAAAACGAAATACCGCTTGAAGAGGTGGAACCGGTAAGCGAGATTGTTAAAAGATTTAAGACCGGCGCAATGTCATATGGTTCGATTTCAAAAGAAGCACACGAATGTATGGCTATAGCTATGAACAAACTTGGCGGAAAATCTAATTCCGGCGAAGGAGGAGAAGACCCACAGCGTCACAATACCGACAAAAACAGTGCTATCAAACAAGTAGCTTCGGGGCGGTTTGGCGTTACAAGCGAATATCTTTTAAGCGCGAAAGAAATTCAAATAAAGATGGCTCAAGGCGCAAAACCGGGCGAGGGCGGACATCTGCCGGGACAAAAGGTGTATCCGTGGATTGCCAAGACAAGACATTCGACACCCGGAGTAACACTTATCTCGCCACCACCACACCACGATATCTATTCGATAGAGGATTTAGCGCAACTTATATACGACCTTAAAAATGCCAATCGCAAGGCGAGGATTTCGGTTAAACTCGTGTCGGTTGCGGGGGTTGGAACGATAGCGTCTGGGGTTGCAAAGGCGGGGGCCTCGGTCATTCTCGTTTCGGGATATGACGGCGGAACGGGCGCTGCGCCTACAAGTTCGATATTGGACGCGGGGCTTCCGTGGGAACTGGGTCTAGCCGAGGCACACCAAACGCTTATACAAAACGGACTTAGACAAAACGTTATTCTCGAGACCGACGGTAAACTTATGAGCGGCCGAGACGTTGCGATAGCAGCCATTTTGGGCGCAGAGGAGTTTGGTTTTGCAACCGCTCCGCTTGTTACGATGGGGTGTATGATGATGAGGGTTTGCAACCTTGACACATGTCCCGTCGGAGTTGCGACACAAAACGAAGAGTTGCGTAAAAGGTTTAGAGGGAAACCGGAATATGTTATAAATTTTATGATGTTCATTGCAACCGAGCTTCGTGAGATAATGGCGAAACTCGGGGTTCGAACCGTTAGTGAATTAACGGGCAGAACCGATCTTATAAAGGTACGTGATACAAAAACAACAAAGCGTGCCGAGCTTTTAGACATGAGCAAAATTATATCGACACAGTATGCGAAAAGACAGGACAAAACGTTTGAGTCATCTAAAGCGTTTGACTTTAAACTCTATGAAACTATTGACGAAAAGGTTTTGTTGAAAAAGTTTGAAACTGCTATTCAAAAAAACAAAAAGCATACAGAGGATATAAAAGTTTCAAGTACCGACAGAACGGTTGGAACAATCTTGGGTTCTGTTCTAACGGAAAAATTCCACAATTCTCTCGAGCCAGATACCTATACAGTCAACTGCGTTGGCGGGGTCGGGCAATCGTTCGGGGCGTTTATTCCGAAAGGATTGACGCTTACTCTTTCGGGAGACGCGAACGACTATCTCGGAAAAGGGCTTTCGGGCGGAAAAATAATAGTTAAGCCACCAAAGCAAAGCATGTTTAAGCCGGAGCAAAACGTTATCATCGGAAACGTCGCGTTCTATGGCGCAACGTCGGGCGAAAGCTTCATAAACGGAATTGCGGGCGAGCGATTTATGGTTCGAAATTCGGGAGCTGTTGCGGTTGTCGAGGGTTGCGGAGACCATGGGCTTGAATACATGACGGGCGGAAAAGCTGTTGTTCTTGGAGAGGTTGGCAAAAACTTTGCCGCCGGAATGAGCGGAGGAATTGCGTATGTGCTTGATTTGAAACACGAGCTATACCTTAAGCTGAACAAAGAGTTTGTCACGATGAACGAGGTTACAAGCAAACACGATATCGACGAGCTTAAAGGGCTTATAGAAAAACATATGCAAGCAACAGGGTCGTCCTATGCAAACTATGTTTTGGAAAACTTTGAAACGCTTGTTTTAGATTTCAAAAAAATAGTCCCTAACGATTACCAGAAAATATTAAACGTTATAAGCGAGTTTAAGCAAAAAGGTATGACAGACGAACAAGCACAAATGCAGGCGTTTATGTCACAGCTTAAATAACAAATGGAGGCGACTTATGGGAAAGATAACTGGATTTTTAGAGTTTAACAGAAAAGCAAACGGAAAAATCCCCGTTAAACTAAGAATTAAAAATTATAATGAATTTTATGATATCAACGACCAAGACGAAAGGCAAAACCAAGCGGCAAGATGTATGAACTGTGGTGTTCCATTTTGTTCGAGCGCTATCGAGCTTTCCGGAATGGTAACGGGTTGTCCGCTTAACAACCTTATTCCCGAATGGAACGACGAGATATATAAAGGCAATTTTTCGCACGGCCTTGCTCGTCTTTTAAAAACAAACTGTTTTCCCGAATTCACCGGAAGAGTATGCCCGGCGCTTTGCGAAAAAGCTTGTATAAACGGACTTGACGGCGAAGCGGTTACTGTCCACGACAACGAATTGTTTTTGGTTGAAACGGGGTTTGAAAAGGGATATATAAACGCTTTACCCCCAAAAGTTCGAAGCGACAAAAAAATTGCCGTGGTCGGTTCGGGGCCTTCGGGGCTCGCGGTTGCCGAAAAGCTTAACAAACGCGGACACTTGGTCACGGTGTTTGAACGAGAGGACAGAATTGGCGGGCTTTTGATGTACGGAATTCCTAACATGAAACTTGACAAAGCTGTTATATCTCGGCGTGTAGAGCTTATGAAACAAGAAGGTATCAAGTTTGAAACAAGTAAAGATGTCGGTAAAAATTTGAAGCTTGAAACTTTACAACAGGAATTTGATGCGGTGGTTTTGTGTTGTGGTGCAAAGAAACCACGAGACATAAACCCAAACGGCAGAAATGCAAACGGCATATATTTCGCAGTAGATTTCTTGACCGAAACGACAAGGGCATTTTTAAATAACAATCTTTCTGAAAATAATTATATTAGCGCAAAAGGAAAAGATGTCGTAGTTCTCGGCGGTGGCGACACAGGAAACGATTGCGTCGGAACGTGTATAAGGCACGGCGCAAACTCGGTTACTCAAATTGAGATGATGCCAAAACCGACCTGTAACAGAGCAGATTCAAACCCGTGGCCCGAATGGCCAAAAGTATTAAACACCGATTATGGACAACAAGAGGCTGTCGAA
>CAYJFO010000073.1:0-9335 GCA_964369645.1 uncultured Oscillospiraceae bacterium
ACATCGGTAAATCTATCTATGCTGAAAGATTTATGGCTCAATATAACTACGAAACTATCGACGGAGACGTAATCCGTGAAGCTGTTTCGCTTAACAACGACGTTTTCGCTCAAAGAGGCGAATCGGAACACAGCTGGTTTACTTCGGGTCTTGAGATCGAAACAGGTATGGACATTTCCGGAATTACGCTTGAGACTTCGGCTTCTGACGTAAAACTCTTTAATTTCGTTGAAGTTGATGCTGAAAAAATCGTTCCAACAACAGGAACAGCAACAGAAGTTACTTTTGATTATTCAAGCGGATATGACGGAGATTTCCGTTATGACGCAGAAACAGGAAAATACCTTAAATGGCAACACGGCAAACCCCAAGTTGACGCAGGAAACGACGACAAACAACTTGAGTTTGAAAACGTATTTTTGTTGACAGCCGAAATCACAGATCGTGAAGACGCTGACCTTATCGAAGTTGACTATGTTCAAGGCGGAATGGGATACTATTTCACACAAGGCGCATATCAAGAAATCAACTGGTCTAAATCAGACGCTTCCGCTCCGTTTGTGTTCACAGATGCTTCGACAGGCGAAGAAGTAAGCGTTAACACAGGAAAAAGCTTCCTTGCAGTTATCCGCACAGACTATGAAGACTCGATCGAGATTGCATAATTAAAATAACTATAGCACTATTACAAGTTTTATAATTAAAAGCAAACCCGCCATGATTGCCGTTGTTCGGCTTTCATGGCGGGTTAATCTTGTCAAAAAAGGTGTATCCTAAAAAATATTGCACAAATAAAAAAGGTTGTGTGTAGGGACAGGGCTCTGCTCTGTCCGAAATACCTTGTTTTCTATGATTTTTTTCGGGAGGAGCAGAGCCCCTCCCCTACGTTCCACCCATTGTGTTTATGCAAAATGCCGAAGTATATTTTTTCGATAGGGGTTTTAATCTTGTTAAAAACAACAAAACAAGATTTTGAGACAAGGGTTTTCATTCAATCTTCAACTATTCAAAAAACATACCTTCGGTGTATGCATCGATAAAAGTTTTTGACGTCGCAAGATCAACGCTTTGTGCTTTTTTTGCTATCTCTTCCGATTTGTCGATAAACTCTTTGTCCAAAAGCATCATGGCCGCTCCGCAAAGCGCCGCGTTTCCAACAACGTTTGCTTTGTGTGCGAGTTGATTTGGAATTAATCCGATTTCGGCGGCACAACCAATGTCGAGATAGCTTCCGAAACCGCCCGCAATATACAGTGTTTTAACGTCATCATACGAAAGGTTTGAAACGGCAACAAGCGTTTTAATTCCGGCAAAGATTGCGCTTTTTGCTAGCTGGATATTGCGTATATCCTTTTGGGTCAACACGACGTCTCCCGAAACGACAACGCTTTCGCCATCCTCTATGCGCCCCGTTTCGTCTATTAATTCAAGCGATAAAAATTTGGCAACTGCGTCAACAACTCCGCTTCCGCATATGCCAACTGGCTTGACGTTTCCGATAACTTCCGCTTTTATCTTGCCGTTTTGAACCGAAACTTTGTTAATAGCTCCGGAAGCGGCGCCCATTCCCATGCTTAACCCTCGCCCCTCGAACGCGGGCCCTGCCGCCGTTGAACAACAATAAAACTTGCTGTCCTTTAAAAGAGCAAGTTCGCCGTTTGTGCCGATATCGGCTAAAATTGAAACGTCGCCTTGTTGTTCCATGCCGCTTGCGATTATGGCAGAAACTATGTCTGCGCCGACAAAAGCCGAAACACAACGTGCAAGATAAACCGCCACGTTTTCACACGGTAACGAAAGTTGATTTACTTGTTTTTTCGATAGAAATTCCCCAAACAACCTATTCGCTTCAAACGGTGCACACGACAAAGATTTTGGATCGCTTGCTGTTAAAAGATAAAGCATCGTCGTGTTGCCGACTATGACGATGGCGTCTATCAAATTGGGGTTTATGTTTGCGGCAAAACTTAGCGCGCTTATAATCTCGCTAAGTTTTGATGCTATACAGTCGCTAATCTCGCGCAAGCCACCGCTTAAAGCAAACTCTATCCTTGTTATAACGTCCGCGCCGTATGCTTGTTGTGGATTAAGATGTTGTTCTATGGCAACTTCTCCGTTTTTATCGTAAAGAACCGCGACTATCGTTGTTGTCCCAATGTCGATAGCGACGCCATAGCTTGAAAACAAAGGATTGTTTTTTATTTCGGGTAACGCAAAATCAACCGCAATTTTTGCGGTTTTGTTTTGGTTAACTATCTCGATTTCACAATCGCCAACCGCCCTAGTTAAGCAAGCGAGCCTAACTCCTTTTGCGATCTCTTTGTCGGACAGATGTTCTTTTTCTTGATTAGTCATGGGCGAAAGCTCGCCTTTTGCAACAACCCGACATTTTCCGCAAACCCCACGCCCCCCACACGGCATATCGGGGGAACAACTCTCCTCGATTATGTCGGAAAGCAGGCTATTTGAGTTCGCTTTAATCGTTCGGTTTTGTATTGTTACGTTTATCATTTTTTATTAAATCCTTTTATACTACAAAAGAATTGCTCCGAAATATGTAACGGTGTCCTGTCCATTAATATACTTCATTTCGGTTGACTTCGCAAGGCTTGAAACTTCAATACCGTATGTTTCAAGGCTTGCTATTGCTGTTTCGGGATAGCGACACGGTTGGTTTTGAGGTTTTGTGCAACTCTCGCAAACGTGGCAACCGCCCGCTCCAAGATGCAAAATGCGCCGTTCCTTATTTAGTATATCGAGTTTTCGAACCTTGAGATAAAGCTTGGATTGTTCCTTTGCTTGTGCCATCATTCCCTCGAAATCATAGCTGTCTTCAAGCTGTCCAACCGTTTGGTAGACGACTATCGTTTCAAACGATTTCGCGCGGTTTATAAGCTCGTCGATATCTCCGGCAGAAGGCGGACACATCCAGTTTGTTCCGTATTTTCC
This sequence comes from uncultured Oscillospiraceae bacterium, assembly GCA_964369645.1. Classification (GTDB taxonomy): domain Bacteria; phylum Bacillota; class Clostridia; order Oscillospirales; family Ruminococcaceae; genus CAYJAY01. The sequence continues at coordinate 2,950 of CAYJFO010000073.1, forward strand.
GCACGAGTTAGACTCGCAAAGTTTTCGATATCCTTTGTCAAACACAACGTCACCAATCGGAGCATAGCCGACTTTAAACGCGCCTAACTTCTCTATTTGTTCGCAAATTTCAAAAAGTTTTTGTTTGTCCATTTTTATAACCATTCCTTTTTTTGCACAAAATTATAATTGCTTGTCGTAGGGGTTTTGGTTTACCCTGTTCGCAGATTGCCCAAAAAACCAAACCGTAGGGCAAGGGCTCTGCAAGCAACTTAAGGAATTTCACAAGTACATACTTTGTAGAATTATCCTAAAATTACTCCTCCCGCCGGTTGCGACCGGCACCCTCCTCAATGAGGAGGGCTAAGTTAGCCTCCCTCCGAGAGGGAGGTGGCAAAATCTTTGATTTTGACGGAGGGAGTTCACGTAAGACAAGCTTTCCAATTCTAAAAATTCTCTTAAGTTGCTTGCCGCAGCGTGCATAAAAGTTTCTGCGAAAAAAATTACGCAAAAATTTCAATAAACCCCGGATACCACTCTTTTGCCTTTTTAACCGCTTGTCGAAGCGCCATTCCTTTTCCGGCAAGCAAAACGACTTTGTTGTTGGTTTCCCCTTGCCAACAGGAAACCTTGACGTCGGGGCCAACACAATCCGCTATAACTTTTTCGCCGTTTAAAGTCAACAACCCTTTAATTCGATATGTATTGTCACACAACATGTTTAAAAGACTTTCAAAAGATCTCTTGTCCATGTCGGGCGACACGTTAAGCGTTATCGATTGTAACGTTATGTCTTTGGCGGTTGACAACATCTCGACATCTATGTCAGAAGAAACAAACGAAAACCATTCTTTTTGAAAAGCCCCAAACTGCGTGAGCGTCACGTTTGCCGCGATGTTAACTTCCGATATGATTTTTCTTGTTTGTTCAATCTGTTCTTTTGTCGCTTGGTCGGTTTTGTTTATAACGACAAGCGAGGACACGGCAATCTGGCGCCTTACCACAGTCGCCGTTTCAAAAACTTTGTTAAGCCGCAACGCGTCGGCAAGACAAATGCTACCTTTGTAATTGATGTCTTTGAAACCGCCTAAAACTTTTTTGACGTTGGTCGGGTCGGAAAGACCGCTAGCCTCGGTTATGATAACGTCGGGCTTTTGCAAAACCGCGTCGTTTAAAACCGCTTCAAACTTGTCAAGCCGGCAAGAACAAAAGACGGAACCATTTGTAACCTCCTCTAATACCGCGCCAATCTCTTTAAGCAACGCTCCGTCGACGCCTTCTTTGCCGAATTCGTTTATGATTAAATAAACTTTTTTTGAAGCAAACTGCTTTATAAAATTTTTCAGAAACGTTGTTTTTCCCGCTCCCAAAAAACCGGTTATTAAATAGAAATCACTCATGTTCCGTCTTTACCTTATTCTATTTTGTTTTTGAAAGTTTTGCTAAAGCCTCGTCGATTACGCTTTCAAGCTCTTGTTTGCTTGGGATTATAGACGAGAATTTGAGTTCGCCGTTAACATATATCGACGGAAGGTTAGAAACCCCCATCTTTTGGCAACGCGCAATATTTTCTTTTTCGGTGAATTTATACTCAACTATATCAATCTTGTCGCCATACGTCTGTTTTGCGGTCGTTGCCGCGCCCCACATATATGTACAAGCGGCACATGTCAAGCTGTCGAGGGTGAACGCTTCGACAAGCGGTTTATCAAGGTTTTGATAGTCGGGAAGTTCAACTTCGATGTCGAACGTCTCGGAGGTATAGTTCTCGATAATCTTTGCGACGTCTTCCGTTTGGAGAACCGCTTGTGTTGCGCCGATGACGTTTTCAATCGGAATTGCATATGGCATGTCGCAACCGGGGGCAACGATTATGTTTTTATATTCGCCAATCTTCGCAAGCATGTCGACGACATATTTCATGTTGTCCTGTTGTGTTCCGTGGAGCATAACCGACGTTAGGGGAATGTTTCCGCCAACCGCGACGTTGTATTTGTCACAGATCTCTTTTGCCGCAAATATATCGACGTTTTCATCAACCGAAATCGAATCGGGTTTTGTTTCGCACATTACGTCGATGTTACGCGTTGCGTTTCCGCAAACAAAGAAAGACGAGAAAAGCCCTTTTTGTTTGATGTATTCAAAAAGTTCGGTATATGGTTTTGAAAGGAACGTTTCAAAATGGTCGGACGATATCTGGGACACCAACGGGTCGACTATCGCTATTACGTCCATACCGGCGTCGGCAAACATGTCGGTCATAGCTTTTCCGCATTTGACGCAAAACTCCATAAGTTGTTCAACGTATTCTTCGTCGTCATACATGTCCATGAAAAGATCGTTTCCGCGAAGATGGCTTGCCAGCGTGAACGGTCCGCAAAAAAGACCATATAACGCGGTTGTGTCACCAACAGCTTGTTTCATCCTTCTCATGGCGGACAACACAAGCGGCATACGTCCGCTTTCGGGGGTTGGCAACGTGCAATCACACGGAACTGTCATCGTGTCTTCAAGCGGGTGGCTTGCAACGCTTGGAGGGCCGTCTTTCGCCCAACGAAGTTCACAACCGAGTATCTCGGCTTCAAGCTGGAGGTCGAACACGACGGGTTGGCCGTCCGGCTTGTATAGGCGGTTAACTTCTAAAAGTGATTGAACGAGTTTTTCTTCATCACACAAAACTTCGGTAGCGTCCGCTCCCGTTAAAAATCCGGCATGGACGCCGGCAAACGGAACCCAAGGAGCTCGCTCGGTCGTTTCGTGACGAAGCGCGCTGAAAATTATCTCTTTACCTGTCATTGTTTACAGTCCTTTATATAAAATTTAAGCTTTGCAAAGTTCAACCGCAGTCTCGGCGGCGGTTGACGCGTCGGGGGTATAGCTGTCTGCGCCAATTTGTTGGCAGAAAGCTTCGGTTATCGGAGCGCCACCAATCATGATTTTAACTTTATCGCGAAGTCCGGCATCTTCAACCGCTTTGACAACGTCGCCCATAACCGTCATGGTCGTGGTCAAAAGCGCGCTACACGCAATTATCTGTGCGCCTTGTTCTTGTGCCGCGGCAACAAAAGCTTCGGGTTCGACGTCGGTTCCAAGATCGATAACCTCAAGGCCTTTGCCTTCCATCATCATTTTAACCAAGTTTTTGCCGATGTCATGGAGGTCGCCTTTAACCGTTCCGATAGCAACCTTTCCGGTAGCTTCTACGCCGGCTTCGGTTAAGAGCGGCTTTAAAAGGCTTGCGCCTTGGTTCATAGCTCTTGCAGCAACCAAAACTTCCGGAACAAAAACTTCGTTGTTTTTAAACTTAGTTCCGATTATCCCCATGCCGTGGAGCAAACCTTCTTCAAGAATAGTCTTTGCGTCGAGACCTTCGTCAATAGCTTTTTGCACTAGTTCCTTAACTATCTTTGCTTTACCTATCTGTAGATTTTCAGAAATTTCCATTAATATGCTCATCTTTATAAGTCCTCCGTAATTTGGCTTTCGCCTTGTGTTGATATTAAAAATACAGTTTTTTTTGGTTTATCTCTTGTATTATTTTGCGTTAATTGGTAAAATTCTATTATAGAACAAAAAAACAACAATTTATTTAGAGGAATTATGCAAAAAATTCAACAGATTGACAAACAAGTGACTATTGCGACAGCAGAAGCGTTTTTTGCAACGACCGAAATCGGTTGTTATGTAACCGAGCGAAACGGCGACATGTTGCACAAAAAAGGTTTTGTGTGTAGCGATTGTTTAATATGCAGAACTTTAAACAGAACAGACGAGATATGTTCTTTGCCAAACCTTAAAGGTTTTAGCGAGTCGGAACGGTTTGGCGGAAAGTATATATATAACTGTCCGTTGGGGTTTGCTTATTTTGCGTCTCCAATTTTGGGAGAGGTTTCGGTTGTTGCAAACATAATTGTCGGGCCGTTTTTAATGGTTGAGAAAGAGGAATTTTTGGAGCTTGAACTTTCGGAGTATAACCGTCTTTCAAAGCAACAAAAAGAGGATATCGACAGGACGCTTGACGCCGTTCCGTATATATCCCCGTCGCGCGTCGACAAGATGTCAACGCTTCTTTTTATGGCGACAAGCTTTGTCGGCAACCTGTCCGAAAGCAACCGTTTAAGAATGTTGCAAGAATCCGAGTCTATCCAAAGTAGCATAAGCGAATATGTCTTGTCTTCTAAAAAGGAAAAACAAAAACCATATCCGCTTGAGATTGAAACGGCGTTGTTACAACAGATACGAAAAGGAAACAAACAAAAATCCCATGAGCTTTTGAACGAACTTTTAGGGCACATCTTCTTTTTAACAAGCGGAAACCTTACGGAGCTTAAAGGGCGAATTACCCAGCTTTTGGTTTTGATGGGGCGGGCGGCGGTCGAGGTTGGAACCGCTCCGCAATGGATATTGGAGGAGACCAACAGGGGGATTGTTGAGATAGACGGGTTTAACGATTGGGACAGGCTTTGCTATTGGTTGTCCAAACGGTTGACTTCGCTTTTTACAACGATTTTCACCCCTGAAAACTTAAGACACAAAGGCGCCGTTAGTCGCTGTGTTAACTTTATCGATACAAACTATTATGATAAAATTTCTCTTGATCAACTCGCCGGAATGGTGTCGTTAACCCCAAACCACCTAAGTCGAATTTTCCACCAGGATATCGGCAAAACGCTTGTGGGGTATATTTCCGAAGTTCGTATTGAAAAAAGCAAGGCACTTTTAATCTATGGGGATCTAACGCTCGCCGAGATAGCGTTGGCGGTTGGGTTTTCCGACCAAAGTTATTACACAAAGGTTTTCAAAAGACTTGTCGGAGTCACCCCAAGCGAGTATCGCGCGAGGGTTTAATAGAATGATACAACGTTTAAAAAACCGAAAAAGATATCATGAGTTTTTATTTTCCAGTATTTTTATTTGAATTAGAAGTACTGTTTTTTGTTTTGCCTTAATTTTGCCACATATTCGACATTGTTTTAAATTTTGTATTATATTATAATAATATTTAAAATGTAATAATTATGTGTCGAAAAACATAGAAATTTATATAATCATTTTTTATACATAAAAAAATATATAGAAAGATAACAACATGATAAAAAACAAGCTAAAATTCGCCACATGTTTAGTTGCTGTAATCGTGACATGTTTTATTTTTGTCTCGTGTAGCGAACAGCAAACGACAACGGAATATTCTCCGCGAGAGCTCGCCGAAGTTATGCTAGCGACTCAATCAGACCTTCCCGATATCTATCCAATACCTCCATCGGATGATTTTTTTGATGAGTATCTTAATACATATTATAGTATATCATCAAATGGTTTGTCGGATGGTATCATATGCTATCCCAACGCGGCGCTTGCCAACGAGATAGCAATCTTGATTTATGAAGACGAATCGATAGCCGAAACAGCACAGCAAGCTTTGGACGAATATATCGAAAAAAGAGCCGAAGATTTTATAGGATATCTTCCGGAACAGGCTTTTTTGGCAGAGCAAGGCGAGGTTGTCCGACGGGGTGGATATGTTGCGCTTATGATTGGCGACGACTCCGAGGCGATGAGTGAGAAATTTTTTGAATGTTTCACAAGCGAACCACCGGAACTTCCCGAAACGCTCGACCTTATTTTGGGCGAATCGGACACAAAACTTAGAAGACCTAAACAAGGTCCTGCTCAATATAAAGACGATGTGGTGGATGACGACGACGAATATGATCCCCAATCGATAATCACGACATGGCAGACAGGGGATTATGCGGACATATCAAAAAAGAATCAGCTTATACTTGAGTTTTGTATCGATATAATCGAAAAAAAGATAACGGACGATATGACCGATTTTGAAAAAGAACTTGTTATCCATGATTGGATTATAACCTACGCGGCGTATGACGAGGACGCGAGCAACCAATGGTTTGAAGGGGAGATAGACCCGAACAACGAAAATCCATATGGCTTGCTTTACAATAAAAAAGCTATCTGCTATGGCTACACTTCGACGTTCCAGCTGTTTATGGATCTTCTTGAAATTGAATGCATCTCGGTTACCGGCACTGTTGCGGTTGAGGACGGGGACCCCCATGCTTGGAACAAGGTTAAGCTTGACGATGGTTGGTATAACGTCGATGTGACGTGGAATGACTCTAACAGCTCGGTGTATGTTGACCACAATTATTTTAACGTGACCGACCAATATATGCGAGAAACAGACCATGTTTGGGACAACACAAACCTTCCGGTGGCGGAAGCTTATGAGTATGCAATGTATTAATATAAATAAACTCCGCCGCAAGGCGGAGTTTATTTATGCAAAAAAAAGTTGCACCATAAAAAATGTTGAACAAAACTATGTGTAGGGGCGGATACCATCCGCCCGCCATTAGTTGCACAAATTATATAAACCGCTG
>CAYJFO010000074.1:0-9263 GCA_964369645.1 uncultured Oscillospiraceae bacterium
AAAAAGGGGAAGCATATGGATAAAAATTTAGAACAGATAGTTTCTCTATTCCAAGACAGCATATCTAACGTTGAGATTACCGATAAAGAATTCAATCTTCTATGGAAGAACGACGATGAAAACGATACTTCTTTTTTTGCAAAAGGTTCGGTGCTTTATGATTTATATGACAAGCAACAGATAATTTCAGATATTAAATCTAAAGGAAGCATAAGTCTTTCGGCATTTTCTTTTCCCCACAACCAAGCTAGTGTAAGCGTAGTTGAGATAGGGGAGTTTTTTGTAGCTTTTTATTCAAACAACGCAAAAGATGTCCGAATGATGGAAAACCTTGACGGGATAGACATTTTTTCAGCAATTACAAGGGAGGATACGACCAATCTTTTTATTCGATTGGCAAGAATATCAAATATTATAGAGGACAAGCAAACGTCGGAAGACATCGACGAGATAATGCGGACGGGGTATAAAATTCTTAAAAGGTCACAAGATGCGGTTATGTTTTCACGTGTAACGACCGGATCGTTAGTTCTTAATAGAAAAATGATCGATCTTTCAAGTTTGATGGCGTCGCTTTGTGAAGCGGCAAAGATTATTGTTGACAGGCCTATTAAAATAAGATGTTTTGTGCCTGAAAAAAGTGTGCCTGTGTTTGTGGACTGTGAACTTGTCGAACATGCGATTATAGCGGTGCTTTTAAATTCGTATAAATACACGCGTGACGACAACGAAATTAAAGTTACGTTAAGGGAAAAAGGATCTAACGCTGTTATTACAATTACGGATAAGGGGGCAGGAATTAAACCCGAAAATCTTAAACAAATTTTCAGGCCATATTTTTCAACCTCACCGTACAGCGAACAGGGCGAACTTCGTCCGGGGCTTGGAATCGGACTTTCGATAGCGGTTGCGGTGGCTCGGCTTCATGGAGGCACGCTTGTCGTATCAAGTGAATTTGGGGTTGGAACAAAGGTAATTATGACGATTCCGCTTTTAGACCGAACGAGGGATGACGGTGTTCTTAAAAGTAACAGCGCAAACTATGTGACCAACAAGTTTTCGACTGTGTTTATAGGGTTTTCGGAGATCTGTCGAATTCCACATTAATTATGAATAATAGTAAAAGGTAATTGTTAAATTTATAATCTATTGATTTGTTGCGTAAATTTGCGCATTAAGTCGACCGACATAATTTGTTATTTTATATGACATAAAAAATCCATTAATTCTATGCAACATCAACATATCATGTTGATGTTGCACTATTAATGTGGTGCAAATATAGAACATTTGACGAAGTGGTTGACAAAGTTGCACAAATAGCATACAATATGATTGTGCAAAGCGACAATGACTTTGCAGTTGATATAAATACCAAATTTGTAGGAGGTAGTGACAAATGGTAAAAGAAATCAAAATTAACGGAATGAAAGACATTCAAAAACTAAACGACATGGCAGTGGCTTTTCCGGGAGACATCGGCATTCACACAGAAACAGTTATCGTAGACGCTAAATCGCTTCTTGCGCTTCTCGCTCTTGATTATTCGCAAAAAGTTCTTTGTGTTACAGAGGATAGCGATAGCTCTTTCTACAAAAAGATCGGTGAACTAATCGCTGAATAGTTCACGGTCTTTGAAAGAAGTTAATAATTTTTAACGCCTTGAGGCGTGGTTTAAATAATAAGATTTAACGCTTTGATAAAAGCTTGAAAACCGACGAAGTTTTGGTATTTCCAAAACTTCGTCGGTTTTTGTGTGTGACCTTGGTTGGATAGGGCGGATGTTTGTTATTTTTGTAGGTTATTTTGATTTATCTTGTTGGTGACAATTTAAAGGTTTTTTTACATATATAATACCACATTTTACAAAATCAGATAAATAAATACGTGTTTCGTGTCTATTTGTCCAAACCTTGTTGAATTTGCTTGAAATAACATAATATTAGTGTATAATTTATAGGGTTGAAATATAAGGATTTTATTTATTAGGAGTTTAAATGCTAAGAGAAGATTTAAGAAACATTGCAATCGTCGCACACGTTGACCATGGCAAAACAACGCTAGTTGACGAGATGCTTAAACAAAGTGGAACGTTTCGCCAAAACCAAGTCGTTGCCGAGAGGGTTATGGACAGCAACGATCTTGAGCGCGAAAGAGGAATAACGATTCTCGCAAAAAACACGAGCGTATATCGTGACGACACAAAGATAAACATAATCGACACGCCGGGACACGCCGATTTCGGCGGAGAGGTTGAGCGTGTATTAAAGATGGTTAACGGTGTTGTGCTTTTAGTTGATGCCGCCGAAGGCCCGATGCCTCAAACAAGATTTGTTCTTTCAAAAGCGCTCGAGATGGGACACCGCGTTGTCGTTGTAATCAACAAGATCGATCGCCCAGACCAACGTATCTACGAAGTGGTTGACGAGGTCTTAGAACTTCTGTTTGACCTTAACGCGGACGACGACCAACTCGACAGTCCAGTAATCTTTTGTTCGGGACGTGACGGAACGGCGTCGCTTTCTCCAAAAGGTCCTTTTGAAAATCTAGATCCGTTGTTTGACACGATTCTTTCACACATGACTCCGCCCGCCGTTGATATCGACGGTGCGACCCAGATGCTTGTAAGTTCTATTGACTATAACGAATATGTCGGAAGAATTTGTATAGGAAAGATAGAACGCGGAACTATAAAGAAAAACCAAGAAGTAACGATAACCGAATACCACGGAGCACACCCAAACTATAAGGCGAAGGCGGTTAACTTGTACACAATTGAAGGGCTTGAACGCGTTCCGGTTGAAGAGGCGAAAGCCGGCGAGATAATCTGTCTTTCGGGGGTTTCCGAGGTTACAATTGGGGACACTATCTGTTCGGTAGACGCTGTTGAAGCGCTTCCGTTTGTAAAGATAAGCGAACCTACGGTCGAGATGACCTTTTCGGTTAACAATGGTCCTTTTGCGGGACGTGAAGGCAAATATGTAACCTCGCGTCACCTTCGTGACAGGCTTTACAAAGAACTTCTTAAAGACGTTTCTCTTCGAGTTTCCGAAACGGACAGCACCGAGAGTTTTAACGTTGCGGGACGCGGAGAGATGCATCTTTCTATTCTAATCGAAAACATGCGCCGCGAGGGATATGAATTTATCGTAGGAGCTCCAAAAGTTTTATTCAAAGAGATCGAAGGCGAACTTTGCGAGCCTATCGAACATGTTGTATGTGACGTTCCAAGCGAAAGCATGGGAAGCGTCATGGAGGCTTTGGGTTCGAGAAAAGGTGAGCTTGTCGAGATGACTCAACAAGGAAGTCGAATGAAGATTCGTTTTCTTGTTCCGTCAAGGGGTCTTTTTGGATATCGAAGCGAGTTTTTGACTTCGACACGCGGCGAAGGGATAATGAGCACCGTTTTTGAAAAATACTCTCCAGTTAAAGGGGCTATTGCAAAGCGCCTTACAGGTTCTCTTGTTGCATACGAAAGCGGAGAGGCGACAAACTATGGTCTTTTTGGTGCACAAGACAGGGGTTCGTTGTTTATCGGAGCGGGAACTCCGGTTTATGAAGGAATGATTGTCGGCGAAAACCCCAAAGCAGAGGATCTTGCGGTTAACGTTTGTAAGAAAAAACAGATGACAAATATACGTGCTTCCGGTTCGGATGACGCTTTAAGGCTTACTCCTCCACGAGTTTTAAGCCTTGAAAACTGTCTTGAGTTTATAACGGACGACGAATTGGTTGAGGTAACACCGAAAAACCTGCGTCTTAGAAAAGCCGTTTTGTCTAATCAAGTTAGATCTAAAAAGAATAAGTAAAAAAATAAAAATGTAGAGGCGAAACACCTCTACATTTTTTGTTTTAATTATTGATTTCTATAAACTTTGTTGCATAACCGCCTTAATGGTGTGCATTCTGTTTTCCGCTTGGTCGAAAACAATTGACTGTTTGCTTTCAAACACTTCGTTTGAAACCTCCATGCTGTCGCGGCAAAACCGCTCGCCCATATCTTTTCCTATCGTTGTGTTAAGGTCGTGGAACGCCGGCAAACAATGCATGAAAACTGCGTTTTGTCCCGCGTTTTCCATAACGTTCGAGTTAACTTGATAAGGCGAAAGTTCGTTTATTCTTTCTTCCCAAACCTCGATAGGTTCCCCCATAGAAACCCAAACGTCGGTGTATATAACGTCGGCGTTTTTTGTCGCTTCGTTCACATCTTCTAAAAAACTAAGCGTCGCGCCCGTTTCGCTTGCTATCGCTTGACATTGTTCGATTAGTGCGTTTTCGGGAAAATATTTTTTAGGAGCACACGCGACAAAATCCATCCCCATCTTTGCCGCCCCAACCATGAGCGAGTTTCCCATGTTATAGCGCGCGTCGCCCATATAAACAAGTTTAATCCCTTTAAGTTTACCGAAATGCTCTTTAATAGTCATAAAATCGGCGAGAATCTGCGTTGGATGAAACTCGTTTGTAAGGCCGTTCCAAACGGGAACACCGGCATATTTTGCAAGCTGTTCAACTATTTCTTGTGAAAAACCGCGATATTCTATCCCGTCATAAAGACGGCCGAGAACCCGCGCCGTGTCCGCTATGCTTTCTTTTTTGCCTATCTGGCTTGACACAGGGTCAAGGTATGTCGAATGCATACCGAGATCAAACGCCGCAACCTCGAAACTACAACGTGTTCTTGTGCTCGCCTTTTCAAAGATAAGCGCTATGTTTTTGCCCTCTTGGGTTTTGTGGGCTATTCCTGATTTCTTTTCGTTTTTGAGTTTTATCGCAACATCAATTAGATATTCAATTTCCCCAGCTGAATGGTCAAGAAGTTTTAGTAAGCTTTTTCCTTTAAACATTAGTTTCTCCTGAAATTATAATTATTTTTTTAATATTTATCGCCAAAGGCAATACCTAAATTACGAATTACGAATTAGCTTTCTATTGCTTTTTTAACAACTGCAATCGCCTTTTCAAGCTGTTCAAACGGTATATTAAGCGCCGGAAGAAGCCGAAGTTTTGCTTTTGCTTTTATTATAAGAACCCCTTGTTCCATACATTGTTTAACTATCTCGTCGGCGTTTTTCTCGGTTTCAACCCCAAGCATAAGCCCCATTCCACTGATGCTTTTAACTCCGCTTACGTTGCAAAGGCTGTCTTTAATAAAGTTTGATTTCTCGTTTACTTTTGACATTAAACTGTTATCTATTCGCTCGACAACGCTTAAAGCCCCGGCACACGCCACCGGATTTGCGCCAAACGTTGAGCCATGAGTTCCTTTGGTTAAAACGTCTTTGGTTTTGTCAGAAAAAAGCGTTGCCCCAATAGGAAGACCGCCGCCCAGACCTTTTGCGGTTGTAACAATGTCGGGTTTAATTCCAAAATGCATATACGCAAAATATTTCCCAGTTCTTCCGTTGCCTGTTTGAACTTCATCCGCTATCAAAACGATGTCTTGCTGTTGAAGCTTTTGAATTTCGTCTACAAAAGCGCTAGACAACGTGTGAACTCCGCCCTCGCCTTGAACCGTCTCAAACATAACGGCCGCTATCTTGTTTTCGCTAACCGCCTTTTTTAATCCGTCGATATCGTCCGCGTTTACGTATATGAACCCATCGGTTAGCGGCAAAAAATCTTTGTGGAAACTGTCTTGTCCCGTTGCGGCAAGCGTTGTTATGCTTCTGCCGTGAAAGCTGTCCTTTAACGTTATGATTTTATAACAGTCGGCGCCTTTTTTGTCGGCGGCATATTTTCTTGCGGCTTTAATTGCGCATTCGTTCGCTTCAAGCCCCGAGTTTGAGAAAAAAACTTTTTTAAGATGTTCGGTTTTTCCAATTAACTTTTCGGCAAGAGCCACACAAGGTTCAGTGTAATATAGGTTTGAGATATGCTGAAGTTTATCTAATTGTTCTGTTACGGCGGTTTTCCAAACGTCGTCGCAAAACCCGAAAGCGTTTACACCAATTCCGGTTGTAAGATCTATGTACTCTTTGCCGTTTTCGTCGTAGCAAAGCGAACCTTTTCCGCTTTTAATTAAAACATCAAACCTTGCGTAGGTATCGGCTATAAACTGCTTATCTTTGTCTTTTATATTATTCATAATTTATTTATTCCTCGTGTGTTTGGTTTAACCTGTCGACTATAAGCGTTCCCGCTCCTTCGTCGGTCAACATCTCGATTAAAAGAGCGTGGGGAACACGTCCGTCCATAATGATAACCTGTTTAACCCCTCTGCCTATAGCTTCGATACAACATTCAACCTTTGGTATCATTCCGCCCGAGATTATGCCTGTGTTAAAAAGCTCTACCGCCTGTTTTGTGTCGATCTTCGGTATGAGGGAGGACGGGTCGTCTTTGTCGCGAAGTATTCCGGCGATGTCGGTCATCGTTATAAGGTTTTCGGCTTTCATCGCTCCGGCTATATATGCCGCCGCCGTGTCTGCGTTTATGTTATAAACGTTTCCGCTTTCGTCACATCCAAGCGTCGACACGACAGGGATATAACCTTTGTCCAAAAGGTCGATTATCGGTTTTATGTTAACGTCGCATATCTTGCCGACAAATCCCAACCGCTCGTCTTTTTGAGTTGCTTTAATCATATGGCTGTCTATACCCGAAATTCCCATAGCCGTTCCGCCTTTTGTTTGAAGAAGGTTAACAAGACTTTTGTTAATCTTTCCGGCAAGAACCATCTGGACTATTTCGGCGGTTTCGGCGTCGGTTACGCGAAGCCCGTCTACAAACTCGGTTTTTTTCCCAACAAGATTAAGTTGCTCGGTAATCTCGGGGCCTCCCCCGTGGACAAGCACGACTTTAACGCCGACAAGCGACAAAAGAACGATGTCCTCCATAACCTGTTGTTTTAAATCCTCGTTAATCATGGCGTTTCCGCCGTATTTAATAACGACGGTTTTGTTGTAGTATCTTTGTATATACGGCAAAGCCTGTGTCAAGATGTTTGCGCGTTCAAAGTTAGAAAGCTCCATTTAATTACCGTCCTTATGTTTTTTTTAAGTTCTATAGTCCCCGTTTATCTTAACGTAGTCATACGTAAGATCGCAACCCCAAGCGGTTGAACAAACCGAGCCGCTATTTAGATTGATTAAAATCTCTATCTCGTTTTCAAGAAGTACTTCTTTTGCTTTTTGTTCGGAAAAATCGACGCCTGCTCCGTTTTGACAAACGACTATCTCGCCTTTATTTGAAACAAACGATACGTCGATCTTTGTAACGTCTACGGATGCTCCACTATATCCTATCGCACAAAGAACCCTGCCCCAGTTTGCGTCCGCGCCGAACATGGCGGTTTTGACAAGCGAAGAACATATAACCGATTTTGCAACCGTTTTCGCGGTTTGCAAGTCGCTTCCGTTTTTAACGTTACATTCAAGAAGTTTTGTCGCGCCCTCGCCGTCCCCCGCAACTTCTTTGCAAAGCGCCATCGTGACCGAGTTTAAAGCAACCATAAATTTATTAAAATCTTCGCCCTCTTTATCGATAAGTTTGTTTTTTGCAAGCCCGTTTGCAAGCACGGACACCATGTCGTTTGTAGAAGTATCGCCGTCTACGCTTAACATGTTAAACGACGTTTCAACGTCAACCGAGAGAGCTTTTTGTAGCATCTCGCTTGTTATGTTGCAGTCGGTCGTTATAAAAACAAGCATGGTAGCCATGTCGGGGTGTATCATGCCCGAACCTTTGGCTATGCCGCCAATTTTACATTCAACTCCATCGATATCAAAGCTTACCGCAACTTGTTTTGGACGCGTATCGGTTGTCATTATCCCAAGCGCGGCAAGCCCTCCGCCGTCCTCGCTTAAACCGTCTACAAGGCTTGGAATGCCATTTACTATTGGGGTTATGTCAAGCGGTTGGCCGATAACTCCAGTTGACGCAATAACAACATCTGTTGAATTTATTTGAAGTTTATTTGCAACGGCTTCACACGTTTTAGTTGCAACTTCAATCCCGTTAGCGTTACAGGTGTTAGCGTTTCCGCTGTTACAGATTATAGCTTGTGCAACGCCGTTTTTTGTGTTGTCTTTTGTGACAACAAGCGGCGCGCCTTTTACAAGGTTTTTTGTGTAAACCGAAGCGACGGTACACGGAACCTTGCTATATATCAAAGAAAGGTCTTCCTTTGTTTTGTTTTTGCGTATTCCGCAATGTATAGCGTTTGCCAAAAAACCTTGCGGAGCAGTAACCGAACCGGATATTTGTTTCATGAAACCTCCAATATTTTAAAAGTTATAGGTGTCGCCACTTGCGTGGCGGAATTTTAAATAAAAGTTTGTGTTTTTGTGCAACATGTTTTGACGAGATTTTTTCGAAATGTTAGTGCAAAGGCTCTGTTACTACTGTTCTCACAAGATAATGTTGCTATAAAAACATCAAAACAAAAAATGTTGTCATTTAAATTGTGGCGTAAGCCATACCAAAACTATTAATTGCTAATTCAAACACTATTAACTAAACAACAAGTCCGTTATCTTCTCTAATTCCAAAAGCTATGTTCAAAGCTTGCACGGCCGCGCCAGAAGCGCCTTTTCCAAGGTTGTCAAACCTCGCCGCTAAAACTATCCTTTTGTCGTTCCCGAAAACCGCTATCTCCATTCCGTCTTTTCCCGAAACAGCGTTGCTTGAAACAAACCCACCCTCGTCTACAGTATCAACATATTGTATAATATCAGAAGCGTAATGCGTTTTGTATATATTGGACAGGTCTTGTTTTGTGGTATTACGCGTTAGCATGTCGGAAAAAAGCCCAATCGTCACAAGCATACCGCTATAATACGGGGCAACTATCGGACAAAACACAGGATCGTTTACAAGGCCGGTTATTAGTTTCATCTCGGGGAGATGTTTGTGTTGTTGCGAAATGCCGTATAACCTTGGGGAACACAAAGCGTCGTCTTTATCCTTGTTTTGATAGTCGGCTATCATTGGTTTTCCGCCTCCGCTGTAGCCGGTTATCGAGGTACAGCTAAGCAAAGCGTCTTTAGGCAAAACCCCGCTTGCAACAAGAGGATATACAAGAGATATAAATCCGCTTGCGTGACAGCCGGGAACGGCAATTCTTTTTGAACTCGAAAGCTTTTGTCGGTGTTCATTTGAAAGTTCGGGAAGGGCATATGCCCAATCGGGCAAGGTCCTGTGAGCCGTCGACGTGTCTATTATCACGGTGTCTTTGTTTTCACAAAGTGCGACTGACTCTCTCGCCGCGTCGTCGGGCAGACATAAAAACACGGCGTCCGCCGAGTTTAACGCCTCTTTAC